>JACZKK010000042.1 GCA_014860115.1 Ignavibacteriaceae bacterium | reverse complement strand
TATCTCATAACCGCCAAACAGATTCCAGCCTGAGGCTCCTGCGATTGGATCGTGAGCTACTATCTGAATTCCACCTACTGGCCATTCGTCACCTGTATTATAGGTTCTGGCTCCTGCGTGTTTCATCCAGTATCCGATTCCAGGTACTGCATCTGTTATTGGTTGATATCCACCAGAATATCTGAATACGTTTGCACCTGGATCTCTGAATGCCCACCACGTACTTACGTTCTGATCTGGTGTATTTAATCCAGGGATTGATACCATATTCCATCCATCTGCTATATTAACTGTTAGCTGGAAGGTGCTCGAGCTCGCATCAACCTGAACGGATCGCATCATCCAGGCTCTCTCTGTTGTAATAACCAGAGGAGTCCAAACAGTTGTGTCACTGAATTGCTCATAAAAGCTTCTGCCAGGTGTAAATCCAGTGTTATGAACACCACCGGGATAAGGAATACCTAACGGAGCTCTTATTGTTATCCAATAATCTTCATTAGCTGATATTATCGGTGCAGTGTCATCAAATGCAAAATGCAGATAATCGCCAGCACTCGAATAGTAGCTAACTGTATCTGTAATTATTATTCCATAAAGAACTGCACCCGGTGCACCTGTAGAATCACTTTTATCTCTTACCTGAATCTCCCAGGTTCCACCAGTTACCGTTTCAGTTCTGCAGATGAAATCCACACCCGCTATTTTTATATCATTTGCAGGAGCTGTGAATCTAACACCTGCTTTCATTCTTTCATCCGGATATGTTGTACCCCAGCCAACCCATGTATCAGCTACATTATCACCCCGATCGTAAATAGTTCGAGTGAAATCATCAGGGTAAACGCGCATACGGAACGGAGCTGCTGAGTTATTACCTAAATTCTCGTCAGCAGTTACTGTTATATCTCCTGTGATCAGGAATGTTCCACGCTCACCTGAAGACCATGCAATATTAGCAGTATCGGCATCTCCTGCAGGTACACTCGGTCCATTATAAGTTGTTTGTGCAGCGCCTCCTGCAGTCCAATCCAAATTATACGATGCGGCATTGGTACCGAAATTATTTATAACACCTTTTAAACTAGCTGCAACTAATTCAGGAGTAAATGGGATGGTACCTTCATGAGAAATCGGAGTTGTTCTTTCAATAACTGATGTCCGAACTCCGCTTACATTTACAGGAAGATTTGTTTCAGGTTTAATACCGCTGTTCAACAATTCTTCATTCTCTTTAACTTTGTAATCGGTGAAGTTTTCACCAGGTCTAGGAATTGGTAAACCTGTTGCCTGGTAGAAATCCGTGAACGCCAGGTCAACAGCTGGAACATATAGCTGTGGTCCAAAAACATCGTCCACGTATATTCTGTATTCATTCAATCCACGATACACAAAAGCAACATAAACATTTCCAGGATAAGCAGACAAATCGTATACTTGTCGCATCCAAGTAGAATTGTTACTTTCAATGGAATCGATATCAGTCCAGGTGCCAGCCGGATCATTTGTGCTTCCTATCTTAATGACCATACTTTCGAACCAAGTAGCACTGTATGCACGCCACCAGAATACGAGGCTATCTCCAGCTGATACAACGAGTTTTGGAGTAATTAACCAGTCATCGTTTTGCAGAGTTGAAGATTCCCATCTGCAAGCTGCTGAAGCAGGAGGTGAAAGGAAGTAAGGACTTGTAATATTTCTAACCCATGTCTGTCCACCACCATCTTCGTTTGCAACAGTCCATCCCGGAGGTGGAAATGTTGTTCCGGTAAAGTCTTCAAACAAAATACCGGCTGGTAATGCCGAACCAGTTAATGGCACTATTGCAGGTGATCCGGCAGCATTGTGAACAATTTCCAAAGACGCAGTTTTAGCCCCTGCAGAAGTTGGAGAGAATGAAACCGTTATCACTTCACTTTCGCTTGTACCAAGTGTGATCGGGTAGGAAATTGCACCAATTGTAAATTGATCCGAATTTGCACCTGTTATCGTTATCCCACCTGAATTAATGGTAAGTGCTCCACCACCTGTATTCGTAATTGTAAAATCACGATCAACCGTGTTTCCGGATAAAATGGTTCCGAAGTCTCCACTTATTGGATCAATTGTGAAAACCGGAGTAGTTGGTACTGCTTCCCAAACTACATCATCAATCAATATGCTTGCAGCCGGACTGCCGGTATGTCTTATAGCCAGGTATTGATTATCACCAGGCGCCGTACCTAAAAATGACGTGTATAGTTCATACGTTAAGCTATTCATTGTAACAGTATCAACCGGAACAAAAGTCAACGGATCAACAGGGTCAGTTAAATAACCAATCTGAAGATTTCCGCCAACAGAAACATTACCTCTTGCATAAAACTTCAACCAATGTGTACCAGCTCCGGCGTTGCTCACTGGAGGAAGTGATACCATTGCAATGTTTGTAGTAGAGGTAGAATAGATGTATAAACAGTTTGGTGCTGAATAATTATTTGTGGTTTGTGTGTTGACTGAACCTGTAGTTCCAACCTTAGCCCAGCAATCAGGAAGTGAGGGAGTTGAAACTCCATCAAAATTTTCCGAAAATTCTATTACAACGCCACACGGAGTTGTTGCATTGGCATTAACACCAAATGAATAATCTACCCCATCATATGAGAATAACCGATAGTAGTACTTAGTTATTGGTGTTAATCCTGTGTGACTGTATGGTGATGTAATCGTATTTGCTATTAATGTTCCGCCTGCGAAGGGTTGACCAACTGCTGGCGGGGTTCCTGATGGAGTAGTAAAAGTACCTGTTAAATTAAATACAATAACTACGTTATCGGTGCTGGGGTTTGGTGTAAATCCAATGTCTATTTGATCCCCAGCTATAGCAGTAGCAGTAACATCTGTAGGATCTAATACAGATGGCGGTACGTAAGTATATTCATCAGCACCAATATCCGGTGTTGTAACATTCCTTGTATCACCATCAATATCATCAGGTACTGATGCAAAATACAAACCCTGTCCATCAAGATTATTAATAAAAGGTTTAATATGTAAATCATCACTACCTATGAATCCAGGATCTGCGGATAAACTGTTGACATCACGACCTGTAGTTGCCTGCCACGTAGTCAGGTCAGCAATAGCACCTGTGCCCTGATAGTATCCGAATGTGCCACCAGATCCATCTGCATAGTAATCATTATAATCTAATTCAAGAGTTGTATTTGTAGTATCACTAATATAGACTGCGTAGTGAGTACCTGTGCCAGTACTGTTTGATCTAGCATTATGGACTACATTATCGTATGCTTTAAAGATATTTGCATCATTTGCCTTATAAAATCCATAAGAGTTACTAGATGCAGTAACATCTGTTCCACCTATATAAATTGAGTTATTATATATTTCAATGTCGTTTGTTGCATAACCGTATACATACATTCCATATAAGGTACCGGTCGTTAAATTAGTAGAACCAGAAAGTGAAATGAAGTTATTTCTGATCGTAAATGAACCATAATTTGTGGCACCATTAACATACATACCTCTGGGAAGACTAGTACCTATAATTTCTCTGATCTTACATTTCTCAACAATCAAATCCTCAGCTCCAAGTATGTATATACCATAAGGTGAGGTAGTTCCCTGTGAGCTTTGATAAATATCGCATCCGGAAACCAAACCGTTTGTTGACGGTCCGCCACCTATTCGCACACCATAATAGTACCAGTTATATATTTCACAATCAATAACCTGGTTACCATCCCCCACATTTGCAGTATAAGTATAAACACCAACATAGGGTCGGTCACTTGTAAGCGTGTCAACGTCTTTAATAGTACAATTCTGTATCAGGTTATTGTCCATACCTGTTGAAGGATCACTAAACGTAAACGTTCCATAACCTGTGCTGGATTCAGTGCTTTCCAGAATTAAGTTTTTAAATACGTTGTTACTGGGATTTCCTTCCAGATATATGGCGGCAGATCTAACTGTGCCGGACACACCTGCAATTCTCAAATCCTTAGTAGTTCCTCCGGGAGTATTGGAACCATCCAGAATTAACCAATCTGTGTCAAAACAACGAAATGACGCTTCAATTTGATTAATGTCACCTGGAATTTCAGTTTGAATACCTGTAGCTGGTTTGATAGTTATCGTATTTGTTGAACTGGCTCCGGCAACTGCTATTACATCTATCGGATAATTTTCATTAGGATAGTAAGTATCTACTAAAGACAATATAACCGGACCTGAAACGCCTCTTAAGTTAAGATCATTTATAGCTTCAGTAAGAGTTGGGTAAATGCCATCCGTACTTTCCTGGTAGAAATTTCTATTGAAAGGTTTTCCGTTTTCCATCAGTTCTTTATACGTTTCTGTTACAGTAACCTCATGAGGTAGTAAATCAGGGTTCAACTTTTGTGTTTTTGTTTCTTCATTAATTACGTAAGGATCTTCAGGAGTAATCATTTTGGTTACTGTCCTTGTGCGGGTTTCAAAATAAACCTGTTTGCCGGTTTTGTTTATGAAATCAGCTAAACCTACGGTGTAAGTTCCACTTAACGGAAGATCAGTAATAAGATAGAAATTAGGTGTTGCTGGAGGTGTTGTTCCCGGAGGATTCGATCCCGATCCGCCAATTGGATTGGTTATCGCATTTCCAGGAATGTCCTGCGCAGCCACGTAATATTGAATAGTATCGCTGATTGACACACCACCAATGGCTGAATAGTTTATAGTAAATGTGTAATCGTCTCCTGAAACACCCGGGTTATTATCAAAAACATATGAAACATCTGTTGTCTTTTTAATATATAGCCTTGGCAAATTTGCTCCGCTTGCAACTCCACTTGCATCGGTTATGTTTGCAGTTAAGCTGACTGATGTAGTTGTATAATTTACATTAGGGAGTAAATCATATGTGACATTTGGTGCTGTTAAATCTGCACCGATGCCATTAAATTCATCTCCACCGATATCTGGTGTTGTTGCGTTACGTGTATCACCATCGTAATCTGTTGAAACTGCAATCGGAGTAGTGATAGGTGTTCCAGCACTCTCAAGTTGCGTTGGGATTGCATTATTAATATGTAAATCATAAGGTGGAACAGTGGAATTAACAAAAGGAGGAAATCCGGAAACTGAGGCTGATTCTCCTGGTGTTAAATGTGTCTTCACTTCATTTATAGTCTGAAAATTATTTGTTCCATCAGAGAATAACAGATTGCTGGCACTTGGTGTACCTGCATAAAAATTATTGTTATTTGATATGGTGTTATAATTAGCAAGGCTCGTAGCACTACTTCTTCTGAATGCCACCGTAAGTCCAGTACCGTTCGCAGTAGAGTTGTTAACGATATTATTATTTCGCATATCAAGTGTTGAAGAGGTAGCAGTTGCACTGTAAATATGATAAATACCCGTTGTACCGAAATTTGCACCAGTTGAAGTTGCATTTAAATAGATTGTATTATAATACACATTTCTCGTAGCATTAGTTGTTGCACTAGAGAAATATATGCCGCGTATTGCATCGGTAGCTGCACAAGTCGGAGCTTTTAGATCCGAAATGAAGTTATTATATATATGTACATCTATACCAGTACTTACATAAATGCCAACAGGATAAGGTGATGCAGTT
Source organism: Ignavibacteriaceae bacterium (assembly GCA_014860115.1). GTDB lineage: Bacteria > Bacteroidota > Ignavibacteria > Ignavibacteriales > Ignavibacteriaceae > IGN2. Next base: position 1,802 of record JACZKK010000042.1, on the reverse strand, counting down.
CCCGTTGTTGTTGAAGTAATATCATAAATATCATTTTCATAAATTTGCGTCGTTGCACCAAGTGCGGAATAAATTCCATAAATATTTCCGCCACCTTCATTGTCGTAAACCTGGTTACCATAGATATTTTTTGTCGATGTTGAAAGTTCATTACTGTACAAACAATAGATAGTTCCTGTGCCTGTACTCGTATTTCCATATACAGAGTTATTAAAGACATTTGCAGTACCATTAGTACCGGTATTAAAACTGTAAAGCCAATAAACAGAACCAGTACCTTGAGTAGTATTATTACGGACAAGATTATCATATATATTCACAGTAAATCCACCTGCACTCTGATATAATCCATAAAAGGTTCCTGAGGTTGCAGTCGGATAGGTGCAATTTCCAACAGTGTTGTTATAAACATTAACTGTGTTATCAGTACCACTGGCACCCATACCATTACTAATGCCATAAATTGTACTGGTAGTTCCACCGCCTTCAATTGTTACAGAGTTGTTATAGATATCTACGTTTGAGTTTGTACCTGTGGATGTAAATATTCCGTAAAGAGTTGTAGTGGTACCTGCACCGCTGTTTATTGTAGTATTTGCTATTTTAAAGTTATTCTGATAAATAGCATAAATACCATAAGCAGTAGAAGCTCCCCCACCATAATTAGTGATCGAGTTTGCACCGTCGACACCTATTTCGATATTCTGATCATAAAGATCATATGGTGTAGCAGCAGCATCCCCACGTACCTGAATACCAACATAAACATTAGAAATAGTATTATTATAAACTTTAATATTCTCGCTTCTTCCGCCGGTTGATGTTACTGTTGCATCTGAACCGCCAACAAAATTTGAGATGTAAATTCCGTAAGAATAACGCGTAGCTTTATTAAGACTGATGTTGCAGTTTCTTATTGTTACATTTTTGCAAGCATCGTCGCCAGATACTTTTTTAAGAAAATAAGCTGTCTCCATGAATTGAGCACCGGTAGCGGCAATATTTTCCTGTAGATCAATTCCGTCGAATGTTATATAATCTCCTCCTACGATAACAATAAGTCCATCACCGTTTGAAGTAATTGTAGTAGAAGTGGAAATCGTTCCCAATGCTGAAGCTGTAATTAAAGGATTTGTGCCAGCTCCTGATTTCTGGAAAATAATAGGATTTCCAACCGTTCCAGTAGCATAGATATAGCCTGCAGAATCTGTTGTAAAAGTTTCGGTATGGTTTGCAGTAACGTTAAATGTCACTCCTCCTGTACCAACACCGTTCAGATTAAGATCCGCAATAGCTGCTTGAATAGTAGCATAATCACCGGGAATTGTTTTTGTCCCAGAAAGTTGTGCTAATGAAATTTGTGAAAAAAACACCAAGCTAAGGAGGATGCTTAGTAAATTAATTTTGAATATGTTAATTAACATAATCCCTCCATTATAAAGTGAAAAAAAAATTATTTATATAGTCACAAGCTTTACAGTTACATACAAATATCTTATTCCTGTAAAGCATTTATCCAGGCCAGATAAATGGATGACCTTTATACATTATCCACCTCCAGGTTTTAATTAATAGATAATTTAATTAAATCAGTAAGTGTAAGAGACTTATCTCCAAAAATTTATTATTTGTCTAAGCTATTCTTTCCTTGATAATTTTCTTTAATAAAATTTATTTAACTAATAACATCTTCTTAACTGAGACGAAATTATTCGTTCTCAATTCATAGATATACATTCCGGTAGCTACGCTGCTTGCATTCCACTGATACTGGTATTTGCCAGCAGTCAATGCAGTGTTCA
>JACZKK010000041.1 GCA_014860115.1 Ignavibacteriaceae bacterium | reverse complement strand
GGATTTACTTTCCCCGGCATTATCGAAGACCCCGGCTGCATCGGTGGAAGATTAATTTCATTTATTCCAGTTCGAGGACCCGAAGAAAGCAAACGGAGATCGTTACAAATTTTCGAAAGTTTCACCGCCAATCTTTTGACAGCAGAAGAATACATAACAAAAGCACCTGTATCTTGTGTTGCTTCGACTAAATTACCAGCAAGAACGATTTCCATTTTTGTAATATCCTGCAGATGAGCAACAACTTTTTTACTGTAATCTGGATGAGAATTAATTCCTGTTCCGATTGCAGTTGCACCCATATTGACTTCAAGAAAAAGTTTTACATTTTGTTCAAGTCGTTCAACTTCTTCACCGAGAGTAACTGCGTACGCTTCAAACTCCTGTCCCATTGTCATCGGAACAGCATCCTGTAATTGTGTTCTTCCCATTTTAATTATGTGAGAAAATTCTTCTGCCTTTTTGTGGAATGACTGAATTAATTCTTTCAGCACTTCAATCAGTTTTTGATTGGCTAGAATCAATGCCAGCTTTACAGAAGTTGGATATGCATCGTTAGTTGACTGCGATAAATTTACGTGGTTATTCGGATGACAATATTTGTATTCACCTTTTTCGTAACCAAGAATTTCAAGCGCACGGTTTGCAATCACTTCGTTCGCGTTCATATTTGTGGAAGTTCCTGCACCACCTTGAATCATATCCACAATAAAATGAGTGTGGAGTTTTCCATTAATTATTTCTCCGCAAGCCTGAACAATTGCATCGGTAACGGGTTTTGAGAGAAGTCCAAGCTCATTGTTGGTTTTTGCCGCAGCCATTTTTACCATTGCTAAAGCCTGGATGATTACTGGATGAAAATTTAGCGTTACTCCGCTGATATTAAAATTTTCAATCGCACGAAGTGTCTGAATCCCATAATAAACTTCATTCGGCACTTCCCTGTCGCCAAGCAAATCGTGTTCACTTCTTGTTCTGCCAGATTGATATTGTGCAGCGAGATTCACAGATCTTGTATTTGCAGAACTCATTCTTCTTGAAATTACACGGGCTATTTTAGAAAGAATATCCATCGCAACATCGTTATGTTCAACCATCAACTCTTTGAACTTATGTCTTGAAAGCCGAAGGATTACAGAATTAACAGTCGCTCTCGCCGAAGTCGAATGTGGAGAATCATCCATCAAAGCACCTTCACCTAGAAAATCATACTTACCAAAAATGGATAATCTTTTTTCACCACCGTACGGGGTTGTTTTGAAAAGTTCAACTTCACCTTCATAAATAATTGAAAGGTTTTCTCTCATGTTATTTTCAGTGAAGACCATCCCATTTATCGGAAAGTTCTCGATTGAAATTTTATCAACCACAGTCTGAAGCTGATTGTCATCCAATCCTTTAAATAATTCAATTCTTTCAAGAAATGATTTAATGACTGATTTTTGCATTTGAATAACCTCTTTGAGAGTTAGTTAAAAAAAGAGGCTGACTCAAAAGGTTCTCTCGATACATTTCATTACTCGAGAACCTTTTGTTCTATCTGGTTTTCGAGTTTTTTATGTCCCGATAACTCGGGACAGAAAAATTATCGAGAAAACATTACTTGTGAGACAGCCACCTAATCAATCTATAAAATATTAATTCGAATTCTGTTTTGCAATTAAATTTAATGCACTTCCTGCTTTGAACCATTTTATCTGTGCTTCGTTCATAGTGTGATTTAACATAATTTCATCTTTACTTCCATCAGAATGTTTAACGAGCATTTTCAATTGTTTGCCAGGTGAGAGCTGAGTTACAAGCAAATCAATCTTATCATCTTCTTTTATTTTATCATAATCCTTCGACTCAGCAAATGTAAGTGGAAGCATTCCCTGTTTCTTTAAATTCGTTTCGTGAATTCGTGCAAAGCTTTTTACTATGATTGCTCGTCCGCCAAGAAATCTCGGTTCCATTGCTGCGTGTTCGCGAGATGAACCTTCACCATAATTTTCATCACCAATAACAATCCAGCCGATTTCTTTTGCTTTATACTCACGTGCTACTTCAGGTACAGATTTGGTTTCGCCAGCAAAAACATTTTTAACTTTTCCGGTGTCTCCACTGAAAGCATTTGTTGCACCAATGAACATATTGTTTGAAATATTATCAAGATGTCCACGGAATCTTAGCCAAGGCCCGGCCATTGAAATATGATCGGTCGTACATTTTCCTTTTGCTTTTAGAAGTACGGGAAGATCAACCAGATCTTTTCCATCCCATTTTTCAAAAGGTTTAAGAAGTTGAAGTCTTTCACTCTTTGGATCAACCTTTACTTCAACAGAAGACCCGTCTTTTGCAGGTGGAATAAAACCACTACTTCCCTCATCAAATCCTTTTGGAGGAAGTTCTTCTCCCTTTGGAGGATTCAATTTTACTTTTTCTCCTTTATCATTCACAAGTTCATCTGTTATCGGATTGAATGAAAGACTTCCTGCCAGAGCAAGTGCGGTTGTGAGTTCGGGTGATGCAACAAACGCAAGCGTTTCAGGATTGCCATCATTTCTCTTAGCAAAATTTCTGTTGAAAGAAGTAACAATGGTATTTCTTTCACCCGTTTTGATATCCATTC
>JACZKK010000040.1 GCA_014860115.1 Ignavibacteriaceae bacterium | reverse complement strand
TCTTTTATTTTCCTCTCACCCATAACTATCTGAATCGGCATACCAAGCAAATCAGCGTCGTTAAACTTAAATCCAGCGGCAGCATCACGGTCATCAAATAAAACTTCGCAGCCAAAGTTCTTCAAATCATTATAAATTTTTTCTGATGTTGAAACAACCGTTTCATTTTTCATATTCAATGCAATCAGATGAATGTCAAAGGGTGTGAGCTCTTTATTCCAGATTATTCCTTTGTCATCATGGTTCTGCTCAACGTAACAAGCCATAATTCTTTCAACACCGATACCGTAGCTTCCCATAACTATAGGATGTTCTTCTCCTTTTTCATCAAGATAATTTGCGCCCATTGATTCGGAATATTTTGTACCAAGTTTAAAAATGTGTCCGAGTTCAATTGCAGTAAAAACTTCGAGTTTCTTGTCACAGTTAAGACAACCCTCACCCGAATTAACAATTCTTAAATCAGCGTACTCAATAGTTGGTATATCTCGGATTAAATCTATTCCGCCAATGTGATGATCATTTTTATTAGCACCACTGAACAAATTGTTTCTGTCTTTCAGTTTTAGATCAGCAATTATTCTTCCCTTAAACCCGATTGGCCCAATTGAGCCGGCATCAGCTCCAGTAATCTCCGAAAGTTCTTCAGGATGAGCAGAGCGAACATTCCCTCCTAAAATTTTTGTAAGCTTTGATTCGTTTACCTCATCGTTTCCCTGCATCAAAATCAATACTGCTTTTCCGTCATTTATATAAACTCTAGACTTTGCACAAACAGACTCATTAATTTTCAGAAACTCACAAAGCTCATCAATTGATTTTACATTTGGTGTTGAAATATCATAAACTGCTTTACTCTCTTTTTCTCTTCCGATCATATCAACTTTTGAAGCTGCGACCTCTGAATTTGCAGCATAGCCGCAGGAAGAACAATACGCAACCGTATCTTCACCAGCATCAGATTTTACCATAAACTCTTCTGAACCTGTTCCACCCATTGCCCCGCTTGAGGCACCAACAACAAAATATTTCAATCCGCATCTATCAAATATTTTTCTGTAGGCTTTATCGTGCAATCCATATGCAGCATCCAGAGCTTTATAAGAAACATCAAAAGTGTAAGCGTCTTTCATTAAAAACTGTCTGCCGCGTATAACACCGCTTCGCGGTCTTGGTTCATTCCTGAACTTAGTTTGTATCTGGTACCAAATCTGCGGCATATCTTTGTATGACTTAACAACATTACGCGCATGAAAAGTCATTATTTCTTCGTGTGTTGGAGCAAGAACATATTCCCTGTTTTTAATATGAAAAAGAATATCGCCGAATGCTTCAACTCTACCTGTTTCGTCCCAGATTTCTTTTGGATTAAGTGCAGGCAAATGAAATTCTTGTCCGCCGATAGCATCCATTTCTTCTCTTATAATTTGAGATACTTTTCGAACAACTCTATAACCCAGAGGAAGGAAAGAATAAATTCCGGCACCAACCATTCTTATCATACCAGAGCGAAGCATCAGGATGTGACTTGTAACTGTTGCATCGGACGGAACTTCTTTTAGAGTCGGTACAAAATATTTACTTAATTTCATATTATTGAACTTTTTAAGTGTTTCTGTTAGGTTATAAGTGTGGGCTTAACCCGTGAGATAGCGCAGTTTTTCCTGCGTTTTTAACATTTTATTAGAACAGTTCGAATTTTAGAGTCGAAGAATTCGTTTATCTCACAGGTTAAAATTAAGGATTTTGGACTCGCCTAACAAAATAAGTTTGATAAGATTTTTACTAATTCGCCTAAACTTATTTGATAAATAATTTCCTTTATAATCCTGCAGGATTTAATTTTCTGACGTAGAATTATTGTTTTAATAAAATTTCTCACATAGAAAGTGGAAAACGCAGATTTCTTACTGAAGTGTTTAATCGCAATTACATTTGTATTTGTTGTCCTCGCTGTACTCTCACTTTCAATCCGACTCCTGATAACAATTTTTCCTGAAAAAACTCAGGAAGATGGTGCAGTAGTAATTGCTGTAATCACATCTCATTTTAACCGGATTATTCCTCAACGACAAATAACTAAGATAGAGGAGAAAAAATGATTTACACTGAAAAACCAAAAAAGATAAGAGTAATGTTCACTCCTTTCCGTGATGGACTTCAGAGTTCATTCGGAGGGAAGGTTAGATTAAATGACTTCCTCCCTGCAATGAAAGCTTCGGTTGAAACTGGTATCAGACATTTTGAATTTGGCGGAGGAGCCCGTTTCCAGGCACCTTTGTTTTATCTTGGAGAAAATCCATTTGAAACCATGCAGGCAATGAGAGATGCTGTTGGTCCTGACGTTGATCTTCAGATTCTTACCAGATCAGTCTCAGGTGTGACCCTAACAAATCAATCAATCGAAGCTCTTCGTCTTCAGGCAAAGTTGATGAGGAAATACGGAACAACGTGGGACAGAAACTTCGATTATATGAACGATGTTGAGAACCTGATTAAAACAGGGCAGCCAATTGTTGATTCCGGTATGCATCACCAGGTAGCTGTTGCTTTAATGGGACTTCCTTTTAAATCTGACGAAGTTCACACATCAGAATTTTATATCAATATTGGGAAAAGATTATTAGAGAGTGGTATGCACATAGACAGTATCTGCTTGAAAGATGCAAGCGGAACAACTGATCCTAAAACTATTTATGACACGGTTATCGGTTTGAAAAAAATAATGCCTCCCGAAATGCCGCTCTGGCTTCATACACACGACACTGCCAGCACAGCAGTAATTTGCTATGTTGCCGGAATCGAAGCCGGCGTTGATGGTATAGACGTATCTATCAGACCGATGGCAAGCGGCACTGTTCAACCTGATGTACGCTCAGTAGCACATGGATTAAAAGGAACCGGATATTTTCTCGATATTGATATTTCCAAAATAAATGATATTGAAAATCTTCTTAATGAAGGATTGAAGGATTACGATTTCAACCCAACAACAACTACTGCCGATGCAAGAGTATTAGGATTTCCAATGCCCGGAGGTGCAATTGGACCGAATGTTCATATGATGGTGAAAGCCGGGATTCTGCATAAGTACAGTGAAGTGCTTGCTGAATTTCCAGTCGTGGTTGAAGCCGGAGGAGCGTGGACAAGTGTGACTCCCGGTAGTCAGCAGTACTGGCTGCAGGCATTTAATAATGTTATGTACGGAAGATGGAAGAAAATTGACGATGGCTACGGAAAATCAGTTCTCGGTTACTTTGGTAAAACTCCTCTTCCTCCGGAGCCTGAAGTAATAAAGATATCTTCTGAGCAGCTTAACCTTCCGGTATTTACCGGTGATCCTCTTGAAGCTGCACCCAAAACCATTGAGACAGCCAAGCAAGCTCTTGCAGAGAGAAATCTTCCGACTACTGATGAAAATATTTTTATGGTTCTTGCTTCAATTGTACCCGGAAAAAAGATGGAACTTAACGAGGGAATTAAATTCCTGACCGGCAAAGCAAAGATTGACCTTCCACTAAAGAAAAAAGAAGAACCCAGAAAAGAAGAAAAACCGAAAGAAGTAGCAAGAGAAACTTTTTTTACCGGACCTGTAAAATCAAAATGTGTTGTTGAAGAGAATGGAAAATTTAGAACATTTATTGTAACATCTGAACCTTTAAATCAATTTCAAACTGTAGCAAATACTTCGACTGTAACTAATACATCAGTTATTGCAGACACCAAAACTGGCAAATCAATATTTCATCCATTCAATGGGATGGTCGAGGTAGTTGATATTCTTGTAAGAGAAGGAGACACTGTAAGCGAGGGGCAAACGGTTGCACACATAGAAGCAATGAAAGCAAAGCATAATATTAAGTCTGATGTCAGCGGCAAAGTTGCGCGGGTTAATGTAAAAATCGGCGATGAGATTGACTCATCAACACCGATACTTATAATAAATTAATTTTTTATTCGGATGGAATTATTCACAAAACTTTTTTGGGAATCAGGATTTGCTAATCTGAGTATCGGCAACTGGATAATGTTCGCAGTATCAGGCACTTTAGTATACCTTGCAATAAAAAAACATTACGAACCGCTGCTGCTTATACCAATTGGCTTTGGTGTGGTGCTGGCTAATTTTCCTCTTGCAGAAATGGGTTCTTATGGTGAAGGAATCATTGGATTAATTTATGAAGGGGGAATTAAAACAGAACTTCTGCCGCCGATAATTTTCTTGGGAGTTGGAGTTCTTACCGATTTCAAACCGCTATTAAGCAGACCTATTACTTTCCTGCTTGGTGCAGCAGCACAGCTTGGTATTTTCGCTGCAGCTTTGGGCGCTGCATACTTATTTGGATTTACTCCGCGTGAAGCCGCAAGCATTGGTATTATTGGAGGTGCAGATGGCCCAACAACCATTTTTCTATCAAGTCAGCTTGCACCCCATTTGCTGGGTCCAGTTGCTTTAGCAGCATACAGTTACATGTCATTAGTGCCGATAATACAGCCGCCGGTATTGAGATTGCTCACAACTAAAAAAGAAAGAGCTATTGATATGCCGATCGCCAGACCAGTTTCAAGAACGGCTGTAATACTTTTTCCAATCTATACAGGGGCAGTTGCTTCACTAGCTGTACCTTCCAGCGCTCCTTTAGTGGGTATGTTGATGTTTGGGAATCTGATTCGTGAAAGTGGTGTAACCGATAGGTTGAAAAAAACTGCGGGAGGTGCGTTGATTGACATAGTAACTATTTTCCTGGGAATTGCCATTGGTGCTACAATGGAAAGTGCGAGATTCTTAACTCCTCAAACCTTAATGATCTTCGCTCTTGGAGCGGTTGCTTTCATTTTCTCAACAGCTGGAGGAATCCTGTTTGCAAAATTAATGAACCTGTTCTTATCTGAAAAGAAGAAGATCAATCCTTGTATAGGTGCTGCAGGTGTTTCAGCAGTTCCGATGGCAGCGAGGGTAGTTCAGGATTTTGTTTCCGAACATACGAAGGGAAAAGTGAATCCAATAATGGCTGCAATGGGTCCCAATGTTGCCGGAGTGATTGGATCTGCTGTTGCAGCAGGAATTTTATTAGCTCTTCTTCGTTGAATATACTCACTTAATCTTTTTCAATTCTGCAGCTTCCACAATTGCTGTAGTGACCAGATTTACAATCTCTTCTACTGTTGACCTGTATTGAAGAAGATGAACCGGTAATCTCGTTCCCATTAGTATCGGACCCACAGTAACTGCATCTCCAACATATTGTAATGATTGCATAGTAAGGTTAGCCGACTGAAGATCAGGAAAAATTAAAATATTAGCATCATTCTTTAGCGAGGTGAACGGGAAATATTCTTTTCTTATAACTGAATCTCTTGCCGTTGCAAGCTGCATTTCACCATCAATAACCAAATCAGGAGATTTCTTCTTAACGATTTCTGTTGCTTTACGAACTTTTAGAACTGAAGGATTATCAACACTTCCAAAATTTGAATATGAAAGCATTCCGACTAAAGGTTCTATTCCGAGCGCACGGCTTATCCTTGCAGTAAGCAAGGCAATCTCGGCAAGCTCCTCAGCTGTTGGATCAATGTTAACAACACAATCGGCTAAAAGAACAACATCTTTCGGAAGAAGAACAAGATAGTGACTTGAAATCCTTTTAATGCCTTGTTCAGGTCCAATCACTTCAAGAAATATCCGGAGAGTATCAACATAATGGGCTGAGAGTCCCGTAAACATCATATCCGCATCACCACAGTGAACCATCATTGCAGCAAAGTAATCTTTATGTCTGACTCTGTCTATTGCATTCGCACGAATAATTCCCCGTCGATGACGCATCCGGAAATATTCATCAACATAAGTATTAAACTTAATGCTATGATTTGGATCGACAATTTGAATTCCACTTAACTCTAAGCCAAGTCTGTCAATTGCTTTTCCAATTTCCTCTTCCGAGCCAAGTAGAATTGGTTTGGCAATACCTTCATCCATCAGCACACTGCACGAACGCAGAATGGTTTCATTCATTCCTTCAGGAAATACAATATGGAATTTTTCCTGACGTGCCCTGAGAATAAGCCTTCGCATAGTATCTCTCCCTGTACCTAATCGCACCGTTAGGCTTTCCTGATAATCCTCGCTTTTAATTTCAGTTTCTGCTACTCCATCTTTGATTGCCTGCAAAGCAACTGCTGCTGATTCTCTTACAAAAATCCTTGGATCAATTGGCTTGGGAAGTAAATATTCAGGTCCGAAACTAAAATGCTCAAACCCATAAGCTCGTTCTACTTCCTCAACAACTTCGTCACGTGCAAGTTCTGCTAAAGAACGTGCTGCAGCTAGGAGCATTCCATCTGTAATCTGTGTTGCCTGAACATCAAGCGCACCGCGGAATATGTAAGGAAAACTTAACAGATCTAATAAAGAATTCGGATTCCTTGCTGAACTTGTTGCCACAATTATATCCTGCCTGCTGCTCTTTGCGACTTCATATTCAATTTCTGGTTCGGGTGTAGCAAGTGCAAACACGATCGGGAATCTATTCATCGCACGAATCATCTCAAGCTTTAAAACTCCTCCTGCGGAAGCTCCGAAGAATACATCCGCACCCTGAAGTCCTTTATCAAGAGTCAGCGATGGATTCTTAACGACAAATGGTCTTTGATATTCAGAAAGATCATCACGATCCTGATGAAGCAATCCGTTAATATCATACATCAAAAGATTTTCACTTTTAACACCTAATTGAATCAATAGTCTTGCGCAGCCGATTCCAACTGTACCAGCACCACAAACAACAATTCGAATTTCTTCAATTCGTTTATCAACTAAGTCAAGTGCATTCAATAAAGCTGCAATTGCAACCACTGCTGTGCTGTATAAATTTTCATGGAAGACAGGAATATTTAAGCTTCCACATAATTCTTCATATATCTTTAAACCTTCCGGTGCTTTTATATCTTTGAGATTTATTCCACCGAATGTTGGTTCAAGAACTTTAACCGTTTCAATAAATTGTGCTGGATCTTTTGTGTCAAGCTCGAGATCGAACACATCAATATCTGCAAGACGTTTGAAGATACTTGCAATTCCTTCCTGCATTGGTTTTGCTGCTAAAGGTCCGATATCTCCAAGACCGGGAACTGACGAGCCGTTAGTAATAACTCCAACCAGATTTCCTTTTGAAGTATACTTGAAAACATTTGCTTTATCTTCAATTATTTCCGATGAAGGAAAGGATGCACCGGGAAGATAACAGAGTCTCATTTCTCTTGGAGTTAAGCAAGCTTTTGTCGGATGAATTTCTATTTTCCCTTTGCGCCCGACTGAATGATACTTCAATGATTCTTCACGTTTTATCATTTCAATTTCTCCTCTGTTGTATTAAAAATTTCTTTCCGGATAGGATATTTGTTTAATGTCTCTTTAAGTGCAGGTAAAAATGTTGCGACCGGTCTTACCTGAAGTATCCACAATTTAGTTCCTTCAATTCCAAATTCAATATCAAGCGGATATCCGTATGCAGCTTCCAATCGGGATGCAGCCGAAACAAGTTCGCAAAGTTCAACGTATTCTAATGCCGGACGGAATCTTTGGTGATAAAGTGTTGAAGTAAGAACGGTTCCGTAGCCAACTCTTTTATTAAAGAGGACCTGTTCCGTTTTATCTGCTGTGACGTAATTGAAGTGAAGAGGCCCTTTCTCTAAATCACCTTCCTTCGAAACAACGATTTGGTCTGCAGCAACTTTACCAGATACGATTCCTTCACCCATCCCAAGTCCTGCATTTATAACAATCTCATCAAGCTGACCTTTTGCAATATTAATTGTCAGCAAAACACCGGATACACGTGACCAAACAATTCTCTGAACTATTACGCCTCCTCTTTCACGTTCGTGGTGATTTTCAAGAGCAATACGATTGTGAATTGCTCTCTCAGTCCACAACCCGCTCCATGTTCTTTTCAGATATTCGATTAAAAGCTCTTCACCGTTGATGAACAGATAAGTTTCGAATTCACCTGCACGTGCAGCAATCTCAGCATCCTCTTCACAGGATGAGGACCGAATTGCAACTAATAGTTTTTGTTCTTCCTTTTTCCCGCCAGATGTTGTAAGATATTCTTTTTCCATCTCTTTGTACGCATCAATAACTTCAACCTTAATGTTTTCGGGTAATGTAATTGAACCCCACAGATTCTTGATATGAAGCGATTTGTCTTTACTGTTTATATCATTTCGAGAAATAATTCTATCAATAGCATCTCGCAGTAATGTATTCTTAGATATTGTTTCCCCTGAAATGGAAATATTATCTGGAATATTTACACCGAGTGTTGTTTGAAAAGCTTTATCAGTAATTACAAACCAGGGAGGAACAAATCCCTTCCCTCCTAAATGTTCAAGCTCAGCAAGGTTTGCAGCTTTCCATCCAACATAGGGCGAAAGTGCAAATGCGCCGTCTTCGGATCTGAGAATAAATTTATCAGCATACTTTTTACAATATACAGCATCATTAACATCAAATTTTTCTTTTAATTTTTTAACTGCATTTTGCTGTTCACTGGAAGTGTTAAGAAGCAAATCCATTCTTCCTAATTGTCTGAATATATGACGAAGATATTCTTTCTTCTCTCTGTTCTTAGTGAGCCTTTCAACTTCTTCGAGACGATTCTTGTGAAGTTCTTTCAGATGTATGATGCTGATTCTATCCAGATCAAAAACGTCTTTCGATTCTATTTTCATTTTTTCAACAAGCTTTTCTCCAAGAGAAGTTATTATGCTTTCAATTAATCCATGAGTTCGTAATACCTCTAACCTGGGCATAACAATTTCAAAGGGGTACTTTGCAAGCGGAATATTTTTTATTGCCTTCGAATAGCTCAACAAAAATTTATTTTCAATCTGACCAATGATCAGGTTTAGATAATCCTCCACCAGATTTCCAATCTCTTTATTATCTAAAAGCAGATTTAATAGATATGCTTTTTCATCGGGAGTGCTTTTATTTTCTGCAAGAAATTTGCCGATAAGTATTTCGCGCAGAGCATACTCTGCCAGCACAGGATCTGAGATTCGATTAAGCAGTTTCTCTAACTGATGCCTTACATGAAGCTTCTTTCCTCTGAGAATTAACAACTCTTTAACATCATTGATGCCGGAAATATTCTCGTTTATCTTGCCTAAGGATTTGAATCCTTCGAACAATGCAATCGTATCTCTTTCCTGTCCGAGCACCTGCAAGCTGCCTTCATTAGCATCAAGAACAGCAAGGTCACCATCCTGCATTTGATGTTCGCGCTCGTGAAGATCATGATGAAGAGTTAAGTGATAACCATTCACTTCCCGCTGTTCAACCTGATATTCCAAAGTATTGTAGAGCAGAAGCTGTGTGCCATCAGGTTCCTGCTTCCAGATGCCTGATATTATAATTGACGGCTTGTTAAATTGAGTTGCTATAAGTCCGGCATGACTAAGTATTCCTCCGCCGGTAGCAACGATTCCGGCTGCATGATAAAGAACTGTGTTGTCATCAGGTGAAATAGAAGAGGCAATGAATATGCGATCGTTAAATTCTTCCGGTAACCGTCCCGAGACTCCGAGGAAAATTCTTCCCGCTGCTCTTCCCGGGGACGCCCTGAGACCATAGATTATTTTTTCACCTTCAATACGTTTCTTTAAAACAGGTTTTTGAGCTAATGCTAAAGCATCTTTAATCTTTTGAATTTCTTCATCGATCAATTCAAAAGATGGCTCTGTTCCGGGGACAGAATAATTATTATATCTTAGTATCGAAACAAATTCCACCACGGATAAATTTGCATTGGATTTCCATAAGTCATTGATACTTTGCCTCTTCTGGTATAACGAATCTTCGTGAGTAAAGAAAGCTGACCTGATAATTCCATTATAATCTCGCAATACATAGACTTTTAAAGCTTCTCCTCTTAGTGCAAGCAGTGCTGTCTGCACTTTAAAACTTTCAAGGGTGCCTGTTGTTTGAAATTTAAGCGTTTGCTCCAAAGGAATTACTGCCTGAGCAATTGCGACAGCCGATTGCAATTCCTTACCACCTTTATGAATTATTTCAGCAAAGTAAATTGCTTCATGCATCCTTCGAAATAAATCCTCCGGGGTTTTTTCATATCCTTGCGGAGTTTGAATGATTTCTCCTTCGGACAAAGCTTTACGCAAATAATAGAGCAATTTTTTTTCTAGCTGAATTTGTCCAAACCTTGTAAAGCTTTCCTCAGAAAATTTTGGAATACTAAGTTCAAGTTTCTTAATTGATTCAAAAATATTCTCAAAAAAACCGGCGGGAATTTGAATTGAGTATTGATCACGATAATCCTCTTCGCCGCTCCAGACCAACTCATATTCACCCTCAGTTGTAATCAAAACATCCTGCAGAATACCAAGCCGGTCTTTGGTAATAAATTTATTAATTGGCAAAGCAGCCCAGTAAGTGAAAAATTCTGCCCAGGCTTTAGCAACTTTTTTCTTAGCATCAGAAGGATGATTTAAAGATCCTATAACCCAATCCAGGTCCATTAAGTAGGGAGCTAAGCAGAAAAGATACTTAACTCTTTCGCAAAGCTGATTTAAATCAAGAGCACGTTCCTTGTCGTATCTTGCCTGAATGTGCGTGCCATTCATCTTCACATCAAATTCCAGGAACTGAAAGAAATATCTTATTGCATCAAGATAGATATTGGGATGATCAGCTATTTCATAATTGCTAACGCCGAAGTATTGAAGATCTATCATTCCACCTTGCAATGGTGGTGAGTAATCAATCCGGATAAAAACAGGATGATTACGAAACCAGACAAAGTAATGAACCTCATTTCCATAGCAGAAGATATTCACTGATGGAAATCTATCCTGTCCGTGGAGCAACTGTCTTTCAAATCCTTCGACAACAATTTTAATAGGAAATGGAATTTCACTGAAGGAGAATGTCTTTTCTGAATTCGATTCAAAGTTTGCGAAATTGATATTCTGAATAACAGATATAATCCTATTGCTTGTCGTCATCACCAAACTAACACTCTGGTTCGGTGATTTGGATTGGTCAACAAGTTTAAATCCTAATTGCAGACCTTTTTGATGCAGGTATCTTTTTAGTCCATGCAAAGTATGAACTTCTCCAATTGAATGAGGATCCTCAAACATTTGAACAAGCCGTGTTAGATCAGCAGATAAATGTGACGCGGAAGTTTCTTTATCCAATTTGCTGATGACTTTAGTTTTTATTCCTTCATAAACATCAGGAAGAATTGAGCATTCTTCAGAGTACGTTTGAAATAGTTTTATGAAATCAGCTACTATCTTATCTAATTGTTCAATTATTCTTTTTACTTTTTGCACAGAGAGAGGTACAACATCAAGTATCTCCTGAAGCAAATTTGCATGAGCTAAATTATATGATCGGAAGAGAGCAACTGGTTTTTCACCTTCATCGGATGCATCAGTCTCAAAAGGTAATCCCCCGTGGGCAGTAAATAAAAAATATTCTGAAACTCTTTTAGCATTAACTGAATTTTCAAAAAACTTTGCCTCAACATCATATACAAAAAATGGAAGTGATCCGTTAATGCTTATACCAATGTAATGTTTCACCGAAAGCCCGAAATTCATCAGCTTCCAACCTAACTTTGCTATTACTTCTTTTATAAGATTCTCATTGCAAATTCTTTCACATTGTAGCAGCGGCTCAAAGATTGGAGGATTTTTACCAAACTCTGGAATTAAATAAAGTAAATCCTGATGTGTTGCACGTGTATAAGCAAGATAAGAGGAGAGGATTTTTGCAGCTTCTGTTCCTAATAATTTTTCAATAGTTTTTTGAGTGGCCGGAGTACCTTTCTGATCCAAAAGTTTTGCCGCAAATTTCCGGGATTGTTCATCTTGAGAAAACAAAAGCTCAGATAGAAAAAGATCCGGATTATCCTGTTTCAGGATATCAGCTTCCAATAGAGAAAAAAGCTGTTCATTTATTCGGATATTATTTTTGTCAAATAAATGTATCAGAGATATTAAAATTTCCTTTTTAACGTCCGCTGAGGAAGATGATAATTTTTCTCTTATTGCTGCAAACTCACTTTCAATTTCATCAGACAGCAAAGGAGTGTTTTGTAATTTGTATAGTAATGCTTTAAGGGTTGAATCTAAGGAGGAAGCTTCAGCCGGTGAGTCTTTAGCGAACTTATTTTCATTTGCCATTTTCATGGCACAACTCAGAAAATAAACTGATGAAGCGTTGTTATTTACAATCGAAATGTACTGGAATTAAAAGGGTAAAGCAACGAATAATTTTTTTTGATGTAAGGAAGTGCTTTTCTACAATGGAATTAGAGGTTAATCTTTTAAAGTTATCATAATATTAAAACTGATGAAGAAATGTTCAGGGAAGCAGATAGTATATGTAAACTATGTATCCAGTTAAAAGTAATCCTCCTTCAAATCTTGAAATCCTGAATCCTGTTTTACTGAGTGGTAAAAGAATCAAAGCAGTAAAAAGCATCACTCCAAAATCAATATAACTGATGCCCGCAGAACTAAGAGGTATCACAATTGCAGTAACGCCAAGTATTCCAAGAATATTAAAAATGTTTGAGCCTACAACATTCCCTATTGCTATGTCTGCTTCATTTTTGTACGAAGCAACAATAGCTGTTATTAACTCCGGAAGACTTGTTCCAATAGCAACAACTGTAAGTCCGATTATCGCATCGCTTACACCAATTGCCTTAGCTACGGCAATAGCACTATTAACAAACAAGTTAGCACCAAATATCATCAACGCCAATCCGCCAAAGATAATTATTGTTGAAACCGGCACACCAAGTCTGGTTTTCAATCCTTCTATAAATTCTGCTTCAACCTCAGCATTTTTCTCTTTGCGAGCCATTACAATGTTTGCAATTGTGTATACTAAAATTCCAAGAGTTAATACTATTCCGTCAAATAAACCAACCTCACCATCAATTATTAAAATAATCAGGAGAAAGCTCAATCCAATCATTATCGGGATTTCTCTTCTTATTACATTTGCATGAACATCAAGCGGTTTTATTAATGCAGCAACTCCCAAAATCAGCGCTATGTTTGCTATATTCGATCCGATAACATTTCCAAGTGAGATCGAACTGTTGCCGATAATGGCTGCTTTTATACTAACTACGAGTTCAGGAGTGCTGGTTCCAAATGCAACTACGGTTAGCCCAACTACAAGAGGAGTGATTCCAATTTTTAATGCAAGAGCAGATGAACCGCGAATTAGTCCTTCTGCTCCAATGAAAAGAGCAACTAAGCCTAATATCAGAAATAACAGAATTTCAAATGTCATAATTCAAAGGGGATCAATTAAGTTGCTCAACAATGTAAACTTTATCGTTTCTTCTGACCAGTTCCGGAGTAATGAACGTTACTTCTTCACCTTTTGAAGTTGACTTGACAGATTTTTCATTTACGAATAATTTTTGCGGTGATATTTCCACAAGACCTGTAGTTTCACCAATAATAAGAATTTTATCTTTCAATTCAATCTTACCTGATTCAAGAAGAACGTGTGCAGCTTTAGGTTTCTTAAAGTAATTGAGAACTTTTCCCACATATACTTTTCGTGTTGTAGCTTTGCTTCCTTCAACTCCCGCATAATCTTCTGATGATGGCTTCCCAAAATAAAATCCTGCAGAGAATCCGCGATTGTAAACTGTTTCAAGTTCTTTCAGGAATTCTTTTTTCTTTTCCGCTGTAAGTTTCTTTTTAAAATAAAGATCGATTGCTTTTCTGTAAACTGAAACGGCTACTGCAACATATTCAGGTGCTCTTTTTCTTCCTTCAATTTTGAATGAATCAATTCCTGCTTCAATCAACTGATCGATAAATTCAATTGTACAAAGATCTTTTGGAGAGAGAACGTAATCATCACCAATCAGCAGAGATTTTTTTGCTGCTGTGCCTTGCCTGCCGGCAGGCAGGTCATAAACCTCGTATTCTCTTCTGCAAGGTTGAATACATTCACCTCGGTTTGCACTCTGTCCAAACAAAT
Source organism: Ignavibacteriaceae bacterium (assembly GCA_014860115.1). Classification (GTDB taxonomy): domain Bacteria; phylum Bacteroidota; class Ignavibacteria; order Ignavibacteriales; family Ignavibacteriaceae; genus IGN2. The sequence goes on along the minus strand of JACZKK010000040.1, from coordinate 7,488 downwards.
GATGACTCATAAAACATCTTCCGCTCACAGCAATACACATTGCACCATGAACAAATGCTTCAATTTCAAGATCAGTGTTTGCTCTTATCTTTTTTATTTCTTCAAGAGAACATTCACGTGCAATAACAATTCTCACAGCTCCAAGTCTTTTATAAACAGAAGCTGACAGTGAGTTTGAAATCGAACTTTGAGTTGATATGCAGAAAGGAATTTTATTTTTATTACAGAGTTCAGCAACTGCCAGATCAGAGCAAATGATCCGGTCAATCTTTGCTCTCTTTGCTGCTTTGATTATCTGTTCTGCTTCAGCAAGTTCATCTTCAAATACAATTGTGTTGAGTGTAAGATATGTCTTTACTTTCTTAGTGCGACAGAATCTTGAAATTTCAGAAAGCTCATCAACAGAAAAGTTCTTAGCCTTGGCGCGCATGTTAAGTTTATCAACGCCGAAGTAAATTGCATTTGCACCGGCTTTCACTGCTGTGCGCAGCATTGTCCAGTCACCGGCAGGAGCCATTAACTCTGGTTTATTAAATAATCTTCTCATTTTAAAAATAGAACGCAGATTCCACTGATTAAACTGATCTGCGCCGATCAGTTCAATCTGCGTCATCTGCGTGCCATCAATAATTTAACTTCTTTTCTCCCAAATCTTAGCAATCTCAACAATAACTTTCACCGCCATTTCCATATCCTGTACCGCAACCCATTCAAGCTGTGAATGAAAACTGTGTTCACCGGCAAAAATATTTGGAGTTGGCAGTCCCATAAAAGATAAGCGTGAACCATCAGTACCCCCGCGAATCGGATGCATAATTGGTTTGATTCCAAGATTCTTCATTGCCTGAACTGCGAACTTTGTTACCTGAGGATGTTTTTTGAGTACTTCCCACATATTTCTGTACTGGTTCACAACTTTAAATTCGTACTTTGAGCCTGGAAATTTTGCGACAGCTTTCTTTGCAAGTTTTTCAAGAAGATTTTCGTATTGCTTGAGTTTCGGAGTTTCAAAATCTCTGATGATTATTTTTAAAGTAGTAGCTTCTTCTAATCCATTCATAGTTGTAACATGGACATAACCCTGCCGTTTTTCAGTTGTTTCAGGTGAAAGAGTTTTCTTGGGCAAGCTCTCTATAAAGGCGGCAGCTATCTTTGCTGAATTGATCATCTGATTCTTTGCGTATCCCGGATGAATATTTTTACCGATGAATTTCAATACAACCATATCTGCGCTAAATGTTTCTGACTCAACTTCACCACGGCTTGAGCCATCTACTGTATATGCATATTTGGCACCAAGTTTTTTCAGATCAATTTTTTCTGTGCCTCTTCCAACTTCTTCATCGGGAGTAAAACATATTTTTATTTGACCGTGTTTTACTTCGGGATGTGCCAGCAAATAATTTACAGCATCCATAATTTCCGCAACACCTGCTTTGTTATCTGCACCAAGCAGCGTCGATCCATCTGTTGTGATGATATCGAAACCTTTCATACCCTTCAAGTCGGGGTTTTCACTTACCTTAATTACCCGTCCTTCTTTAGGCAGTTTTATATCACCGCCTTTATATTTTTTATGAATGATTGGCTTTACATTTTTACCTGTTACAGCGGGTGAAGTATCAACGTGTGCAATGAATGCAATTGGCGGAACTTTCTTCTCAGTATTCGCTGGAAGGGTTGCCATTACGTATCCCCACTTATCCATTGCTGCATCTTTTAGTCCCATCTTTTTTAATTCTTTTGCAAGATCGGCAGAAAGTTTTTTCTGTTTTTCTGTGCTAGGGAATGAAATTGATTCTTCATCTGATTGCGTGTCATATTTTACATAATTTAAAAAGCGATCAACGCAAGTGAATTTATATTTTGGATCGAACATGATTCCTCCTGATATTTAATTTAATCAATTGAATATCCTGCCTTGCAGGAAAAGTTTATTATTTATCCACTCTTTTAATTTCTACTCTTCTATTCTTTGCTTTGCCTTCCGGAGTGGCGTTATCGGCTACAGGCTGTTTGCTTCCAATACCGATTACTTCAAATCTTACTTGCGGTATTCCTCTTGAAACAAAATAATTCAAAACTGATTCAGCACGCATTTGCGACATCTTTATATTTCCTTCCTCTGAACCAACATTATCTGTATGTCCTTCAATTCTCCAGCGGGACAATGGATATTTTTTCATCTGCTCAAGCATTTTATCAAGTTCAGGAAATGCTGCCGGTTTTAACTGTGCACTGTTAAATTCAAAGCTTGTTTCCGAACTCAGAATAAGCTGATTGAGATCAACTGGCGGAGGAGGCGGTGCTATCACAAGCTCACATCCTCTTTCGTCAACCTGAACTCCGGGTAAAGTTCCGGGACACTGGTCCAGATGATCAGGAACTCCATCAAGATCTTCATCAACCGGACAGCCATATTTGTCAACTTCAACTTCATAAGGTGTATCAAGACATAAGTCCTGGTAATCAGGAACACCATCACCATCTGAATCAATTGGACATCCATAGGTATCAACCTTTATACCGAGAGGAGTGTTCGGACACAAATCAGTGTAATCAGGAATACCATCACTATCGGAATCGATCGGGCAGCCCTTTTTATCAACAGGTGCGCCCTGAGGCGTGTTAGCACATTCATCAAGATAATCAGGAATTCCGTCTTTATCCGCATCAAACGGACAACCAAATTCATCCACTTTAATTCCTGCGGGGGTATTAGCACACATATCTTTCGAATCAACAACACCATCTCCATCAGTATCAAATTCTGTTAAGAAAGAATATGATATTCCTCCCATCGCAGTAAAAAACATATCATTGCCAACACCAACTGCTTTATCATCAAGCCAATCGTTTGGAGAAATCTGGACTCCACCATTTAAGTTGAGTGAGAGATTTTCTGTTACAGGAAAACGAATTCCGAGCTCGCCGAGATAGTTCACTTCAGAAGTTGCATAAGTTCCTGCTTCGTTGTTTGGAAGTTTTACACCGCCTTCACCCTTGGGATTAAAAGATAAACTCGCTACTCCTGCAAAGAAATATGGAAAAGCTATATCGTTTATGCTGAAGTCAATAATTACTCCTGCTCCGATAGTTGAAATGTTAGTTCTGAATTCCTGCGGATCAAGATTTGCGTCACTTCCATTAAGAAAACCTGCGTTATAGAATGCTCTGATACCGAAACCGCTTTTTGTCCAGGCAGGAAAAAAATATTCTATTGAAAGTCGGCCGAGATAATCGACACCGAGTCCGCTGTAATCTGTGCTTGCAAGAGTTGTCCCTCCCTCAACGGAAAAAACAACAGTGCCTGAGAATGGATTATATCTTTGTGTCTTTGCAGTCTGCGAGTAATTCGTTGATGATAAAAGTAAAGCTGCAAGCAAAATAGTGAAGGTAAATCTGGTCAAGTTTGTTCCATTAAAATTTATATAATTATTACAAATTTAACTGGAAACGAAGAAGTAAAAAAGGTTATTTGATAAGAAAAGGCTTAATAACCTCTTCTCAACACTTTCTCCATATCAGATTTTATCATCAGCTTAACAAGGTCTTCAAATTTAGTTTTTGCTTTCCAGTTAAGTACCTTTTTTGCTTTGGATGGATCGCCAATCAGCAAATCAACTTCGGTCGGCCGATAATAGACAGGATCAATTGCGATCAAGGTATCACCTTTTTTCAGGCTGGTTGTAAAATTTTTTAAATATGATTTTTTATTAGTTGAATAACTAATGAGCTTCTTCGCTTTTTCAAGATTAATTGATTTGATAACGCCTTTTTCGTTTTCTCCTTTTCCTTTCCATTCCAACTCAATCCCAAGATGTCTGAACGTAAGCACTGCAAACTCACGGACAGTTTTGGTTTCACCTGTTGCCAGAACAAAATCATCTGCTTCTTTGTGCTGGAGAATTCTCCACATTCCTTCGCAGTATTCAGGCGCAAAACCCCAGTCACGTTTTGCATTCAAGTTTCCGAGAGTCAATTCTTTCTGTAATCCTGCAGCAATTCGCGAAGCAGCTCGTGTAATTTTCCTGCTAACAAAAGTTTCTCCTCTTCTCGGTGACTCGTGATTGAATAAAATTCCATTTGAAGCAAAGATGTTGTACGCTTCACGGTAGTTCACAATTATCCAGTAGCCGTATAGTTTTGCAACTCCGTATGGCGACCGAGGATAAAAAGGAGTATTTTCACTTTGCGGAACTTCCTGAGCTTTACCGTAAAGTTCGCTCGTTGATGCCTGGTAGAATTTTACTTTCTTTAACCCGACTTCACGGATCGCATCTAAAAATCTTAAAGTACCAAGTGCATCAACCTGAGCCGTGTAATCCGGAATTTGAAATGAAACTTTTACGTGACTTTGTGCAGCAAGGTTGTAAATTTCATCCGGTTCAATTTTTTCCAGCAAGCGGTTGAGGTTGCTTGTGTCAACAAGATCGCCGTAATGCAGAAACATTTTCTTATTAAGAATTTTCGGATCGTTGTAGAGGTGATCAATCCTTCCGGTGTTGAAAGAACTGCTGCGTCGAATTATTCCATGAACTTCGTAACCTTTATTTAAAAGTATTTCAGTTAAGTAACTTCCGTCTTGTCCGGTAATGCCGGTGATTAATGCTTTTTTCATCTATAGTAGCTAGTAGTTTGAAGTTAGTATTTAGAATTTATTGAATTGATGTATGATTGCAAGATCTTTGCAACTTCATCCAATAATACCATCAAATTATTATTTTTAGTATAGTTCAAATCTTCTGACAAAATTAAATAATATTTACATTCTTGAATTGAACCCTGAGCGATATTATAAAACCGTAATTTATCCGCCTTTCCTTTTTTAACAAATCCTTCAGCAATGTTAGCGGGAATTGAAATTGCTGCCCTCCGAAATTGTGAAATCAATCCGTAAGTTTCATTTTTCGGAAAATCAGCAGTTATTTTATAAACACTCAAAACAAATTCGTGAGCTTTTTGCCAGACAATTAAATCAGTAAAACTTTTAGCTTTCTCCATTCTAAATTCTAACTCCTAACTTTCAAATTCTTTAAGAACCAGTTATAAGTCTCAACAATTCCGTCTCGCAATTCCGTTTTATATTTCCAGCCGAGTGAATTTATCCGAGAAACATCTAGCAGCTTGCGAGGTGTTCCATCCGGCTTTGACATATCGTGATTAATACTTCCTTTGTATCCGACAATTTCTAAAATCATATTGGCCAGGCCGTCAATAGAAATATCTTTACCTGTGCCAATGTTTAAATGGGTAATTCCCTTTTCATAGAGATCTTCTGCATTTATATTTTCCATTAAAAATAAAATTGCATCCGCAAGATCTTCAACATATAGAAATTCTCGGAGAGGTTTACCTGTCCCCCAGATTACAACTTCATTTTCATTTTTTACTTTCGCTTCGTAAAATTTTCTGATAAATGCAGGAAGAACGTGAGATGTCTGCAAATCGAAATTGTCATTTGGTCCGTAAAGATTCGTTGGCATAACAGAGTAAAAGTTGGAACAATACTGTCTGAAATAATTTTCGCAGAGCTTTATTCCGGCAATCTTTGCGATTGCATACGGTTCATTAGTGAATTCAAGATAATCCGAAAGTAAATATTCTTCCTTCAATGGCTGTTGAGCTAATTTAGGATAGATACAGCTGCTTCCTAAAAAAATTAATTTCTCAACTCCTGATTTGTGTGCATGATGAATGATGTTAGCTTCAATCATCAGATTATCATAAATAAATTCAGCACGGTAAGTATTGTTTGCAAGTATGCCGCCTACTTTTGCTGCGGCTACAATCACAATTTCCGGTTTTTCTGATTCAAAGAATTTTTCAACTTGTTCCTGTCTGATTAAGTCAAGACCCGGATAATTTTTAAGAACAAGGTTTTGATAACCTCGTTTCTTCAGTTCATCAGTGATTGCAGAGCCCACCATTCCAGTATGTCCAGCAATGTAAATCTTTTTATTCAAATATTTTGATTGATTAGTCATTTTATTTCCAATTACAATCCATAATAAACAGCAAAATAAAACTCGTGATTGGATTCATCAACAAAGCTTAAATCTTCCTGCTGCCTTGAGGTATTCATATACTGAAAACGTGCACGAGCAAAAAGTTCGTGGAGAATCTCAAACTTGACCTGTGCACCCAGATATGTATAATTTGTTCTTAATCCAAAAAGAAATGGCGGCTGGGGTAATTCAAAAATTTTATTTACATCGGCACGTTCACCCTGCCGGATATATCTTGCCCAAATTTCAGTTTCCAGACCTCTGATAAATCTGTATTTCAATGAACCATATATCTGATCTGCATTATTGTTCATCCAATGTCCCAAAACATAAGATGCACTTTCGAATGTTGTTGTATTAATGTAATGCTGATATACGTAAGGATATATTTTTGAGTATTCAAGTTTAAGTGTAAGATTATGAATTGGTAAATCAGTAACAGAACTACCGAGAGTAAATCCAACTTGCATTTTTTGTTTTTCAGGATCGAATACATTAGTAAGAGTGAATTCATCTATAAATAATGTTCCATAAAGATGAGTATTCTTGATATGCCCTTTTGAACTTACCGAAGCAAAAAATTGTGCATTGCTGCCAGCTTCATTGATGTGTGTAGAAAGATAATGGTCAGCTAATCTGAAAAACGTAATTGGAATAAGGTATAAAATTTCTAACTGGTCTGCATAAATAATCGATTCACCGATTGAAATATCAAGTCCCCGGATTGGCTTAATTGTTAAAGTATGAGAGGCAAGATATTTTTGCTTGTAAAGATATCTCTGATTTCCAGTATCGGTATAGTAAAAACTTGTTGTGTCAACTACATCTGAAGATAACCAGGCATGAAAGTAATTAAAGCTAAGCCATTCAACAGGATTAACATCTAATCTGATAAGAGGAAAAGAGGGAGCTTTTTGAGACATAACTAGCATTCCATTATCACCATAACCCCATTCTAAAAATTCTTTGCCAGCAGCAAGACTTCCCCACTTCCAATCAGTTGCAAGCATCATCTTAGCTTCGCTGTATTCCATTTTATCCGGTGGATATTCATAAAAATTTGCATCTGTGCGGGCAACAACTCCTGTTTCAGGAGTGAAGCTTTTTGTTTTATCTATCGTTGTACCATTTTCAGTATTATCCCTGAAATCAAAACTGAATCCTAAAACATCGTAGATATAACCATAAGAATAAATTCCATTCCAGAAGTGAGTTTGTTTTGCATCCTTAACATAACCGATCTCAGCACCGAGGATAAGATCAGCATTCAATTTAAATCCGTCGCCACCATAAGAAAACATTCGCCACCTGTCAGCAGGATCGAATCCAAAATAATCGAGGAGTTCTGTTTGTTTATTATTACCTTCACTCAACCAGCGCTCGTGGTAATAATCTTTTAAAAAGAATTTCAGCTCTTCACTTTCAAGTTGAGTAAGTTGTGATGAAAGTGAATCAGCTTCAAGTAAGTTCTGACTTATAT
>JACZKK010000039.1 GCA_014860115.1 Ignavibacteriaceae bacterium | reverse complement strand
GTAAACAAGCTTAACGAGATTTTCATATAAAACGGGATTCAAAGTTTCAGGCTTATCGGATGGAAGATGAAGATAGTCGTAGCTGTGCTTTGAAACAAAATATAAACCAGGAATTCCTTTTTCGTAAACCGGTGTAAGGTCAGCACCACCACCGCTCCACGTGTCCTTTACTATTAAGTTTGAATTTTTTTCGTCGATTTCATCTGCCAATTTCCATAGTTCCGGTGAGCTTTTTCCGTTCCCTATCTGAATGCTGTCGCCATAGCCGATGCAATCAAGGTTTAACATTGCAATGATTTTGTTTGTGTCAATCTTTAAATTCTCAACAAAAAACTTTGATCCAAAGAGACCCTGTTCTTCACTTGCAAACAAAACAAAAAGAATGCTGCGCTTGGGATTTGAATCACTTGATTGAAATGCTTCTGCAATTTCCAATATGCCAACAGAACCTGAAGCGTTGTCATTCGCTCCCGGGAAAAGTAGTCCGGCTTGTGAACCAACATGATCAAGATGAGCACCCAATATTAAATACTCATCTTTTAACTTCGGCTCGCTTCCCTCAAGAAGTCCAATAACATTCATTGTTCTGGCTTGTTTCTGATAATGTGCCTTAACCATAATCTGGGCCTGATTTTCGGATATAAATGAATTGGGTGATCTGGCTTCATCTATTTTAGCTTGATATTCGCTGATTGAAAAACCAGTTCCGTCAAGTAACGCGTTGGCCGCATCAATTGAAATGTGAAGCTGTGGAAAATCTTCGATCTGTTCTCCATCACCGTGCATTACGCTACCAATAAGTGGCTGCGGTTTTTCATCATTGGGACGAGAGACAAAAAGAATTCCTTTCGCACCATGCTGATATGCGATGGTTGATTTTTCTCTTGGATATTCGCTGCCCCAGGGTTGGTCTTCTATTTTCCAAGTTGGGTTTTGTTTAAAGACTAAAACAATTTTATCTCTTACATCAATTTTTTCATAATCATCATATCCGAGATCCGGTCTGGAAATTCCATAACCACAAAACGCGACCGGCAGATTAAGGTTGCCTGCACCGGTAAATCCTCTTAACACAAAATCTTTGCCCAGAATGTAAGGATAGCTTTTATTATTCATTATTAAATTGAAGACGGCCGGCGTATCAATTTTATTGTATTCAACATTCAGGTATTGAAAGAATCCTTCGTCGCCTGCTGGCAGCAAGCCAATCTTCGCAAATCTATCTGAAGCAAAGTTTGCTGCCTTGTTGTAACCTTCACTGCCGGGAAGCCTTCCATCAAATTCTGCAGAAGCAAGAATCTTAACTGTTCGTAAAAGTTCATCGCTCTTAATGCTCTCTAATCCGGAATCAACTAATTGCGGAAGTATCTTAACAGAAAATAATATTGTAAGAAATATGATGGATAACTTTTTCATTGTGCTTTTAATATGTGTTTATAATGCTCAAGGATTTTTCGTTTGTTCAATTTAATAAAAAAGGGACTGGCATCGTCCCTTTTAAAATAGAATCCTCTTGTTGATTATTCTTCTGATTCTTCGCCGTTCTCCTCTTCGGGCACAACTTTAGCAATATCTGCTATTGAATCACCATCTTTTAGTCTGATAACTCTTACGCCCTGTGTTGCTCTTCCCATCACACGAATATCTTTCATGCTCTGCCTGATAACCATTCCTTTTGTTGATATGATTACAAGCTCATCGTTGTCGTTCACTTCCATCAATGCTATCATCTTGCCTATCTTATCACTCGTTTTCACCGTGATCACGCCTTTACCTCCCCGATGAGTAATTCTATAATCATTTACATCTGATCTTTTACCATAACCTTTTTCTGTTACAACGAGAACGCTCATACCCTGGCGCTTAATAACAAGCAGTCCAACAGCTTTATCACCTTTGCCCAAACGAACTCCTCTTACTCCTGTTGCTGTTCTGCCCATGTCGCGAGCGTCCTTTTCATTAAATCTCACGGCAAATCCGTTACGTGTTCCAATCATGATATCGTTGGTTCCGTCCGTCATTTTAACTTCTATCAGTCTGTCATTCTTCTTCAGGTTGATAGCGTTTATGCCGCCTTTGCGAACATTTCCATAAGCAGACAACGTTGTCTTTTTCACTGTGCCCTGCTCGGTTGCCATGATAAGATATTTGTCATCACTAAACTCTTTAACTGCTACGAATGCCGTTATAAGCTCATCCTTATCTTTCTGAAGTAAGTTAAGAATAGATCGACCTCGCGTTGCTCGTCCGCCCTCAGGAAGCTCATGGACTTTAAGCCAATAAACTTTTCCTTGATCAGTAAAGAAAAGAATGTGCTGATGTGTTGAGGCAATAAACATATGTTCAATAAAGTCATCCTCTTTCGTCCCCGCGCCGGTAACACCCTTGCCGCCTCTGCCTTGTTTTCTATACCCGCTTACCGGAAACCTTTTTATGAATCCGCTGTGTGTAATGGTTACAACAACATCTTCCTCGGCAATGATATCTTCCAATGAAAAATCTTCATAATCATAAACTATTTCTGTTCTTCTGTCATCCGCATATTTTTTCTTCAGATCAAGAAGCTCGTTTGTGATAATTATCCTTCTCTGTTCTTCGCTCTTTAAAATTCCCTTTAGTCTCTCAATCAGTTTAATGGTTTCTTTATATTCATCTTCTATCTTTTGTCTTTCAAGCCCCGTTAAGCGCTGCAGCCTCATGTCAAGAATTGCCTTGGCCTGAATCTCGCTCAACTTGAATTTCTTCATCAGGTTCTGCCTGGCGGTCTCAACGTCTTTCGATTTTTTTATTGTCTGAATAACCGCATCAATGTTGTCGAGAGCAATTATATATCCTTCAAGTATGTGTGCCCGTTTCTCGGCAGCATCCAGTTCAAATTTTGTTCTGCGTATCAGCACGTCCATCCTGTGATTGAGGAAGTGCTCGAGCATCTCTTTAAGGTTGAGAACTTTCGGAACGCCGTGAACCAGCGCAAGCATTATCACGCCAAATGTTGTTTGCATTTGGGTGTGAACAAATAGCTGATTAAGCACTATCGGCGGCTGGGCATCTTTCTTTAATTCTATAACAACCCTTAATCCATCTCTGTCTGATTCATCACGGATGTTGCTAATGTCATCTATCTTACCACCTCGAACCAGCTCTGCTATTTTTTCTATAAGGTTTGCTTTGTTAACCTGGTATGGCAGCTCGGTTATTATAATATGTTCTCGTCCGTTTTTCTGTGTTTCAATGTTGGCTTTCGCACGAACAATAATTCTTCCTCTGCCAGTAAGGAACGCTTCTTTAACACCAGCATAACCATAAATTATTCCTGCTGTTGGAAAGTCCGGCGCGATGATATTCTTCATCAGTTTTTCAATTGTAATCGCCGGGTTTTTTATGAGGTTTATTAATCCATCTACTACTTCGCCAAGATTATGCGGCGGAATGTTTGTTGCCATACCTACGGCTATACCACTCGAACCATTAATTAATAGGTTTGGTAAGTACGATGGCATTACTGTTGGTTCCTGAAGAGAGTCATCAAAGTTTGGAATAAAATCTACGGTGTTCTTATCAAGGTCACGAAGCATCTCTTCGGAAATTCTTGCAAGACGAGCCTCGGTGTAACGCATTGCCGCTGGAGAGTCGCCATCTACAGAACCAAAATTACCTTGGCCATCAACCAATGGATACCGCAGTGAAAAATCTTGCACCATCCTAACCATGGAATCATAAACTGCCGTATCGCCGTGAGGATGGTATTTACCAAGCACTTCTCCCACAATTCTTGCTGACTTTTTGTAGGGTTTGTTATGTGCCATGCCAAGATCGTGCATACCATAAAGAACCCTGCGATGCACGGGCTTCAGTCCATCTCTTACGTCCGGCAAAGCCCTTGCAACGATTACTGACATTGCGTAATCTATGTAAGAGGATTTCATTTCCTCTTCAAGTGTAATGGGTAATATTTTTTCAAAAATTGTTGCCATCTTTTATTTCATTTTAATAAAAAAATTTTTTATATATCCAGATTAGCATACTTAGCATGCTTTTCTATAAATGCTTTTCGCGGCTCCACATCGTCACCCATCAGGGTTTCAAAAATTTTGTCGGCATTGGCTGCGCTTTCTAATGTAACCTGAAGAATTGTTCTTGTTTCGGGATTCATCGTCGTACTCCAGAGCTGCTCGGGGTTCATTTCTCCCAAGCCCTTGTACCGCGAAATAACAACTCCCTTAATTTCCTTTTCTTCTGTAGCTTCTCCCGCTACAGGTTCTTCTTCCTTCTCTTCTACTTTCTTTTTTTCTTTCCCGTCTACCTTTAGCCTTTTTAATATTTGATCTCTTTCCTTCTCGTCATAAGCATAAAATTCTTCTTTTCCTTTTTTAATTTTGTAGAGCGGGGGTTGAGCAATGTAAACTTTTCCCGACGTAATTAAGTCTTTCATGTGTCGATAAAGAAACGTAAGTAGAAGTGTTCTGATGTGGCTTCCATCAACATCGGCGTCTGTCATTAAAATTATTTTGCCATATCTGGCCTGTGAGTGATCAAACTCGGCACCAAGTCCTGCGCCGATTGCCGATATCATCGCCCTAATTTCGTTATTCTCTAAAATCTTGTTCAGCTTTGCTTTTTCCACATTAAGAATTTTCCCTCTTAGCGGAAGTATTGCTTGAAATTTTCTGTCTCTTCCTTGCTTTGCTGAACCTCCTGCAGAGTCTCCCTCAACTATATATATTTCACAGTGTTCCGGATCTGTAATGCTGCAGTCTGCTAATTTTCCGGGAAGGTTCATATTATCAAGAGCATTTTTCCTTCTTGCAAGATCCCGTGCTTTTCTTGCGGCCTCACGTGCCTCTGCAGCACGCATGCATTTCTCAATTATCTTTTTTCCAACTGGCGGATTCTCTTCAAGAAACTCAGCTAGCTTTTCACCAACAAGCGTTTCTACTGCTGATTTTGTCTCGCTGTTGCCAAGTTTTGTTTTAGTCTGTCCTTCAAACTGTGGTTCGGCAACCTTAACCGATATAACTCCGGTTAAGCCTTCCCGAAAATCGTCTCCCGTGAGTGTAATCTTACCTTCTTTTATAAGATTGTTTTTGTATGCATAATTATTGAGCGTCCGGGTTAGAGCGGTTTTAAAGCCAACCAGATGTGTTCCACCTTCGTGTGTGTTTATGTTATTCACATATGAGAAAATATTTTCCGAGTATCCATCTGTATATTGAAATGCTATTTCTACTGGAGTGTTATCTTTTTCTCCTTCTATATAAACCGTCTTGTGAAGAGCCTGCCTTGAGGCATCAAGGTATTTAACAAACTCTATCAGTCCGCCTTTAAAATGATAACTTACTTCTTCGCCGCCGTTTCTTTCATCCTTCATGTTAATGGTTATGATCTTGTTAAGATATGCAAGCTCTCTCATTCTTTCTGTAAGAATGTCAAAACGAAATTCTGTTACTTTAAATATTTCTGAATCGGGAAAGAAGGTTGTTGTTGTTCCCCGTTCGCCACGTTTTGTTTTACCAATTTCTTTTACGGGCTTTACGGGAATTCCTCTTTTATATTCTTGAAAAAATATTTTGCCGTCTCGTCTTACTTCTACCTTAAGCCATTCTGATAATGCATTAACAACTGAAACCCCAACGCCATGTAACCCACCTGAAACTTTATAAGAGTTTTTGTCAAATTTGCCTCCCGCATGCAATACCGTCATTACAACTTCCAGGGCAGAGCGCTTTTCAACCGGGTGAATATCGACTGGAATACCTCTTCCATTATCAGATACTGTCACCGATCCATCTTTATTAATCTGAACATCTATTCTGTCGCAATAGCCGACCATTGCTTCGTCAATGCTATTATCGACAACTTCATTAACGAGGTGATGAAGCCCGCGGCTGCTCACATCTCCAATATACATTGCGGGTCTTTTACGTACGGCTTCAAGCCCCTTGAGAACATTTATGTTCTTTGCACTATATTCTGTTTGCTTACTCTCTTTGCTCATACTTTATCCGACAAACCTTATTTGATTAATTCTTTTTTCACTAAAGTAATTGTTTATTTTTTCTACCATTTCTGATTCCATGAACTTCAGCTCATTTCTCCAGGAAGGGTTTTCCACTTTTAGTTTCAAAACTCTTTTTTCGCATGACTGCGGTACTGCTACTTTTTCCAGGCTTGGAAACATTTCATAAAAATGTACAATCACATCCGATGCTTCAACTATCTCTCGAACACCCGCCAGAGATCTTTCTTTTTTGAAAACTTCTTTTAAGCTTTTAAAGCTGTTATGCATAACTAACGTTGCCTTCCACCGTAATCTTTATAACCCTATCGTCACTACCCATTTTCAAAAACGAAATGTTGCCAAAGTCCGTTAGTGTAATAAACGCTTGACCAACAGTAGAAAGATAGTCGCTAATAGCAGCTGCTCTTTCGGCATCCAGTTCGCCGAATACATCATCCAGAAGAAATAACGGTGAGTTTCCTGTTTTATCTTTAAGATAAAAAAACTCTGCAAATCTTAAAACTGTCTGAAATGTTTTGTGTTGTCCCTGGGAGCCATAGCTTTTCAAACTTATTCCATTAATTTCAAATATAAAATCGTCCCTGTGTGGACCGACAAGATTTGCGCCCCGCCGAATTTCGTCATCTTGTCGTTGATCTAATAGGCGCTCAAAACAACTCTCCAAATCATCGGGGCAACATCCATCTAGAAAATAATACCGGATGTTTGGTTCCTCTCTATCAGAAAGTATTTTTTGATATGATTCGCTGATATATGATTCAAATTCCGAAACAAAATCTTTTCTATGCATTATTATTTCCACGCCAGAGTCAACCATTTTTTTATTCCAGGCACTTAGCTCGCTATCATGCTTGATGTTGTTTTCTCTGATTCTGTTTAATAAGTAGGAGCGCTGTTTCAAAATTCTATTATAGTCTATTAAAAGATTTAAATATGTTCTGCTTGCCTGTGAAATCACCGAATCTACAAATCTTCTTCGCTCCGCAGGATAGCCCTGTGTTATTGAGTGATCGGCAGGAGAAAGCAACACTACGGGAAACTTTCCTATTATTGCCGAAAATCTCGCCACCTGTTTGTTGTTCAACAAATAAACTTTCTTGTTTTCACTATTCGAGTAAGAAACCTGAACGTTGTCGTTGGTCAGGCCTGTTAAATATCCCTGAATACTAAAACTGTTTTGTCCTATCTTAACAACTTCTGAATCCGTTGAAGTAACGCAGCTCTTGGTCGTACATAGGTAATAAATCGATTCCAGAATAGTTGTTTTACCAACACCGTTACCACCAACTATATAGTTTAGCTTATTATTAAATTCGATTTTGGTGCTGATGTGTTTTCTAATGTTTCTCAGACTGATAGAAGATAGGAACATTTTAAGTGTTTAATCGTACCGGCATTAAAAGAAGCATAATGTCCTCACCCTCCAACTTTTTACCTGGTTCAATTATACAAGCTTTTGTTGGGGAGTGGAGTTTGAACAATACTTCTTCATCATCTACATGAGTTAAAATATCATTTACATACTGAGTATTAAAACCAATATCCATTTTCTCTCCACTATACTCACAAGAAATATTTTCAACCGCATTTGAACCCAAATCTATGTCTTCCGCTGAAACAACAACACTATTCTTACTTATTGAAAACTTAACCTGCTTGGAATTAGATGAGGAGAAAAGCATCATTCTTTTTATTGTAGACAGAAGATCGTGCCTTTTAATTTTAAGTATGTTTTCATTTTCAAGCGGAATTACGCTGCTATATGCCGGATATTTTTCTGCAATGAGCCTGGAGCTAAATTCAACATCTCCGATAAAGAAAGTTATGTGTGATTTGCCAAGATAAATTTTTACATCAGCTTCGCCTAAAAGTTTTGACAGAACCGAAATGGCTCTTTCGGGAACAATATATTGCTCATCCGTGCCGGTTTTAACATTCTTATAAACCAATCTTACAAGCCTGTGTCCATCCGTCGTAACAAACTTTAAACCATCTGCATTAAATTCTAACAATGTTCCGGTCATTGCGGGTCTCATATCCTCTTTACTCATCGCAAATGATGTCTGATCAATTGCTTTCTTTAAATCTTTTCCACTAATTGTAATTTCTTTACTTTTCGATACGGCAGGAGATTCTGGAAAATCTTCTGAAGGAGAAAAGCTGATATTGTAAACACCGTTCTCTGTTGTAAGTTTAAGTTTGTTGTTCCCATCAACACTGAAATTTATTTGAACATCTTCCATTGATCTTATCACGTCATAAATTAACCGTGCCGGAACAACGAGGCTCAGATTCTCATCGGCAGCTACATTTATAGATGATTTAAGTGAAATTTCAAGGTCAGTTGCATGAATAACCAACAAACCACTCTTTAATTCAAAGAGAAAGTTTTCTAATATGGGCATTGGTGTTCTGGCTGGAACTGCCGGAATAATTTTAGAAAGAGTCTTTTCTAGTATTTTACTGTTTACTTTGAATTCCATTAATTGCTCTCCTATTAAAGCACAGAAAAATACTAAAAAAGGAAGGCAATAACAACGATTTCAAGCGCACATGGGTGCACTTGTTTTCAAAATAAAATTTACGAAGCAGAGAGGTTACAAATAATCTAATAGCTGTATTAAGGACCTATTGGATCGGGAAGAATACCTTCTGTTAAATCATCCGAACTAGTAACACTAGCGAATATGGAATAACTACCTTCACTAAAAACACTGGAATAAATAATCAAAATTTTAGTGCCTGCTGTTAATATTAATGTTCCTGACATTTCACCCTCAGCTGTGAAACTTGTTGCTTCTGAAGGAACTTCATAAACAGTTTCATATTCATACTCGCCTTTATCTATGTCCTGCAGTTCAATTGTAGAACCACTCGGAACAAGTGTTTGAGTGCCTCTAAAATTAAGGTAAACATCTCCATCAGCTATATTTTGGAGAGTTATTTTATTAATAGGACCATCAGAACAATTTATTAATGTTAATGATAAAGTTATTAACAAAAACGAAATTAAAACATATTTCATATCTCTTCTTCCTATTGTTATTTTGTTTTTTAGATTATCATACAAACAAAAAATAGACCAAAAAATGCATTAAATCAATAAATATTTTATGTGTTCTGGGTGTTGGTCTGAAGTTATAAAGGTCACTATTATTAATCATGAGTATATTTTTACTTAATAATAGTAATTATTACCATGTTGGTATGTTAATAATACAGTAAACAACAGTTATCAAATCTCTTAAGGTGTTTTAAAGAACACGTAAGACGTTCAGTATTTATTAACAACCGGGGGCTAAATACTTGACTGTTGAAAACCATGATTTATACACACGGTATCGTAATTATAATCACAAATTACAAACAGCAGAATGCTTAAATAAAAAATTTAAGAAGACAACTCAACTTTATTTTTTATTTCATCAAGAATTTTGCCGAAAGATACATCCACTGCCCTGTATTCCTCAATAGAATTACAGGCATGAATTACAGTTGAGTGATCTCTTCCACCAAAATGAAGCCCGATTGTTTTCAGCGAAGAAAGAGTTAAGCTCTTTGCCAGATACATTGCTATTTGCCTTGCAAGGACAATTTCTTTTTTTCGCGTCTTATCTCTGATTTTATTTTCAGCAACACCAAGATGTTCGCAGACAACACGGGTAATGGTTTCAATAGTAAGGGTAGTTGTTTTTCTATCTGTTGCAATTTCCTTTACTGTTTTCTTGGCTAATTCGTAAGTGATTTCATTAGAGTTCAACGAAACACAAGCAAGTAGCTTTATAAGACAGCCCTCAAGCTCTCGAATATTAGATGTTATATTTGTGGCAATGTATTCTAGTATCTCGTTAGACACAAGCATACCATAAGTTTCAGCCTTCCTCTTTAAAATAGCTATTCTTGTTTCAAGTTCAGGAGGCTGAATGTCTGCAGTTAAGCCCCACTGGAATCTGGATATCAATCTTTCGTCTAATCCCTTTAGATCTTTGGGTGGCTTATCACTTGATAAAATTATTTGCTTTCGCGATTGGTGAAGCGTATTGAATATGTGAAAGAAAAGATCCTGCGTCTTTTCTTTTCCTATTAAAAACTGGATATCATCAATTATAAGAACATCCATACTTCTATAAAAGTTTGAAAACTCATTTACCTTGTTGGTTTGAATTGACTCCACAAATTCTACAGTGAAAATGTCAGAAGACAAATAAATTACTTTTTTCTCAGGGAAGTTCTTAAATATCTGATTTCCGATTGCTTGTATAAGGTGTGTTTTACCAAGACCCACCCCGCCATAGAGAAAAAGAGGATTAAATGAAGTTCCACCAGGGTTGTCGCTAATAGCACCCGCGGCAGCTCTTGCCAATTGGTTTCCTTCTCCCTTTATAAAATTATCAAATGTGTACCGCGGATTTAAATTAGATTCAAATGTCTGTTTAGGTTTTGGCTTTTCAATCGGGGTTGCCGGTGAAACGGAATTTTCAGTAACCGTATCTCCGCCATCGATAAAAGACAGATCTTCAGCTATCACATAAGTTAGCCGGGCATCATTACCCAAAACATCTGTTATTGCCCGGGTAATTAAACCATTAAAATGCTCATCTATCCATTCCCAAAAAAACTGGCTTGGTATCTGAACTTTCAATGTTGAATCACTAAGCTCAATCGGCTTTATGGGTAAGAACCAGGTATTATAGGTCATCATGGAAACGTTTTCCTTTATCTTTAAAAGACAAGCTTTCCAGACGTTTATGGGTTCTTTGGTGGAAATCTTTTCCGTAATCTCAAGCTCTTCCATTATACTTATCCACAGGTTTAGATTTAAGCAAAGATAGTATTAAGAGGTTAAAGTTAAAAAATTTTTAAATCTCCAAGCAGTATTGCACACAACTTATAAACATCAGGTGGTGCCAGGCAATGCCTTATAGTTAAACGTTTTGGGGGTTTCAACAAAAATTTTTCACACATGCTCTACGAGAATATTAGCTAAGTTTTTGAGATTACCAATGTGGAACGTTTTCACAAGGGCGGGTAACTCACAACTTATCAACACTTAATTACATGCGCCGCTCGATGAAAAAATAACACCTATATATATATAGAGCAAATTAATTTTTTACTTCAGAACGATCAGAAAACAAGTGAAAATTAAATAAATATAATATTCTTGTTAATAACAACATAAGCGAGTATTTTTGTTTTCTTTTTTAATGAATTTGGAGAAATAAAATGAAAAGAACATATCAGCCAAGCAACAGGAAAAGAAAAAATAAGCATGGCTTTCGGGAAAGAATGAAAACTAAGAATGGAAGAATTGTGCTTTCAAGAAGAAGGTCTAAAGGTAGAAAAAAATTAACGGTTAGCGACGAATAAAAACGTTCGGATACGTTGACGAAAAGATTTAAAAATTTTGAGAGGCTAAAAGGCAAAAGTGACATAGATGTTGTGTACAAGAAGGGCAAAACGATTATTTCCACAGATAAAAAACTAAAAGCCATCCTTCTTACTTCTGAGCGTAGAATAAATAAGATAAGGATCACTATTACAGTCTCTTCAAAAGCAGGCAATAGTGTTTGGCGAAACAGAACAAAAAGAATTATTAGAGAATCTATAAGACAAGACATAGAATTTTTTAAGGAACAGATAGACATTAACAAGCGGGAGTTATCAATTATTTTTTCTCCGTATAGAGTTACTCAAAGAAATTTCGACAGGATTTTTTTAAAAGATATAAAACCCGCCGTCACAGACATCTTAAATAAAATAACCAAGACAATTATTAAAAATTAATTAACAACATTTCTGTTATTGGAAATCACAAAAATTAAGTAGATGAAACAGATTGGATAGAAACACAACCATAGCATTTATACTTATCGGCGCCATATTGGTAGTGTGGCTGTTCATAAATACGCCCGAACGAACAGAACAAACAAGAAAAGATCACGATACAACAACCGTCCTGGAAAAGAAAACAGAAGAGCAGCCAGAAATAGTTCTTGAAGAAAAAACAGAAAGGGTTTTGAAAACCGAACCGGGGGCGGGAGGCACACAAGGGATATTTTCAATTGCGGAAACAGATTCCGGAAGAATAATCACAATTGAAACAGACCTTGCTATTTATGAACTATCCACAAAGGGGGGTAGTTTTCATAAGGTTTTTTTAAAGAAATTTAACAATTGGTATTCCTCTGGTGTTAAGGGGGACACATATAATACTGCTGTACAGCTGGTCAATAATTCTATCGGCAATGCTTATAATATTTCCTTCATAAGCGCAGAGGGTAAAGCCGTAAACACCGGTCAACTTAACTTTAAAACAACCGATCAGAGCAGATATTATTTAACGGATCAAGACACACTATCAATTAAGTTCCGAATGGAGCTCGACCAGAATCGAGCAATCGAAAAAGAATATCTTTTCAAAGCCGGAACATATTTGATTAAAAGCGATATTGAGCTTATAGGATTCAGAGGGCTGATAACGGATAATACATATGATATTGCATGGGAAACAGGAATCCGGTTTGTAGAAAGGAATAGTGTTAATGAAGCGGGCTTTTCCAGCGCAGATATTTATTATGGAGATGAAAAAGTTGTAATAGATGCACCCGGAGATGGGGAAAAAATCAGTAGAGATTTTAATGGAAGAGTAGATTGGCTGGCGGTTAGGAATAAATATTTTGCTGCTATTATGATTCCTTCTGATCCCACACTAATTGAGGGGGCTTATGTCGAGGGTCAAACATCTCCGACCAAAGACCTTGGGCTTAAAGAAGTTTACAACGTTAGGTTGGTCGTGCCTTTTAAGGGATCTGATGTTGAAAGCAGAACAATAGACCTTTACATCGGTCCCGTTGATTATGATCTGCTTAAAGAAATCAGTATGAATCTCACGGCACTGGTAGATTTCGGATCTTTTTTTGGTCTGAAGTTTATTGTGAGACCTATTGCTGAGTATGTGCTTTTACCACTTCTTAAATTTTTAAACCAGTTTATTCCAAATTATGGATTTGTAATTATTATCTTCTCGTTAATAATTAAAATTGTTGTTTATCCGCTGACGCGCAAGAGCTTTCAATCAATGAAAAAAATGCAGCTTCTCCAGCCTAAAATAACAGAGCTAAAAGAGAAGTTTAAAGATGATCCGCAAAAGATGAACAAAGAAACGATGAAGCTGTATCAAACGTATGGCGTTAATCCTGCCGGTGGCTGCTTACCAATACTTTTACAGATGCCAATTTTTATTGCTTTGTGGGGACTGTTTCAAGCAGCAACAGAGCTTCGTCAGCAGCCGTTCATTTTTTGGATTAATGACCTTTCTAATCCGGACGTAATTTATGATTTGGGTTTCAAGCTTCCCTTGTTTGGCATTCAGGAAATTAGCGGACTGGCAATACTAATGGGCGTTACTACTTTCTTTCAGCAGAAGATGTCAATTAAAGATCCAAAACAACAGGCCCTTGTTTATATGATGCCCATAATGCTGACAATTCTTTTTATGACCTTTCCTTCCGGGCTGAACTTGTATTACTTTATGTTTAACGTTTTCTCTATTGCTCAGCAGTATTATATAAATCACAAACAAAGCGATGTCGAGCTAGTACCTGTTGATCCATCCAAAAGAAAAAAAGGTTTTATGCAGCGCTTAATGGATGCTGCAGATCAGCAGCCAAGGCAGCAAAAGGGCAAAAAGTAACTTAAAAGTTTACGTATACCGCAAAAGTCACATCTTCTTTAAAATCCTTTTTTTAATTTTGAACAGTGAACTTATTTAAGCAAATATTAATCTTGATTTTTCTCCTGTTCCTTCCTTTTCTAAATGCGCAGGAAGCAAAAACAATCTATCTTAAAACGAAAACGATTAATCTTCCATATGGGCTTAATCAAAATGTTTTAGAAACTGAGCCGGTGATTGGTCTTGCATTAAGCGGTGGTGGTGCTCGTGGGTTTGCGCAAATTGGCGTTATCAGAGCTCTGGAAGAAGCAGGTATTAATATTGGAGCAATTGCAGGAACAAGCATGGGCAGCATTATTGGCGGCATATATGCTTCTGGCTTTACCGTAGACGAAATGGATTCGATAGTTATGGATACAGATTGGGACAAACTGTTATTAATAAACAACCCATCCGAAAGAAGAGAGCTTTTTGTTGATCAAAAGATCAACGAAGACAGATCTTTATTTACCGTAAGGCTTAATGGCTTTAGTCCCGTGTTGCCAACTTCCTTTAATGAGGGAATAAGACTTTCAAATTACTTAACATTATTATGCTTGTCTTCCCCGGTTATTTCCGAAAATAGTTTTGATGATTTATTTATTAGATATAGGGCTGTTTGCACCAACCTGATTGATGGCAACCCGGTAATATTGTCAAGCGGTTCACTTGCGAGGGCGATGAGAGCAAGCTCTAGTGTTTCTTTTCTCCTCGCGCCTATTATTGTGGACTCACTAACCTTGGTAGACGGCGGACTTGTTTCTAACATTCCAGTTAACGCGGTGTTGGATATGGGCGTTAATTATGTCATAGCGGTTAATACCACAAGTAATTTGCGAAATGATGAAGAACTGGAACTTCCCTGGAACATTGCGGATCAAGTTGTTAGCATTCCGATGAAAAGACTTGAGCAGGCAGAATTATTAAATGCAAATTTTCATTTACAACCCAACTTAAACCGGTGGTCCTCAACGGACTTTATAAACATAGACTCTTTAATATTAGCCGGTTACCATTACACAAAAAGATTAGTTCCAGCAATTAAAGCACAAATTGATTCTGTAACAAAAGCGAGTTCAGAAACAAATCTTTTTTGGATAAAAAACGTTAAGTCAGAATCAAACGCTGGCGATTTTGAAAACCCTTATTTGCAAAAGTATTCTTTAATGGATTCTGTTTCGAGCTTTGAGGTTTTCGAAGATATGACAGAACTTTATAAAACAGGAAGACTCGATTCGTTATCGGTTTCCATTGAACATGAAGGCGATTCAACCAAAATAAGTTTTGACTATACACTTACTCCCACAATAAAAAAAATTGAAATATTTTCAGACGGGACAATTGATTCGTCCGGTGTCGGTTATTTAACTAAAGAACTTAAAGACAAACCATTTAATGGCAAGGTTGTCTTCGATGTGGTTAGAAAGCTAATCATGGATTATAAAAAACGGGGCTTAGTTTTATTCGAATTAAGAAGTCATAATTTCGATGTTGCAACAGGAAAATTAAGTCTGGATTTTAATGCCGGCACAATATCAAGAATTAATATTAGCAGCGAGACAAGCAAAACAGTTATTGACAGGGAGTTTAAAGTAAAGGTGGGGGATAAATTAGTATACTCTAATCTGGAAGAGGGTCTGATGAGACTCAGAGCAACCGGGCTGTTTGAAGACATTAGTTTGTCGGTCGATCAAAATAGAAACGGAACCACACTTAATTTAGATGTAAACGAGAAAATATCAAGCTTGTTAAAAATCGGCTTTCTGGTTGATAATACCTACAACGCTCAGTTTGCTGTGGATTTTAGAGACGTTAATCTTTTCTATTCCGGAACAGAACTCGGACTTTTTCTTTTTGGCGGAGCTAGCAACAGAGCATATATTCTTGAACACATATCATACAGAATCCTTGATACATATTTTACTTATAAGCTTAGTGCATATTATAAATTCAATGATATAGATGTATATACACAAACAAACTCTGAGACTGGCAACACCTTTAGCAGTAGTTATACAGGAAAATACAGGCAGATTTTTTACGGTGGCTCTCTTTCTGTCGGAACCCAGCTGGAAAAGTTTGGCAAGCTTATATTCACAGGCAAATATCAATATGATGAGATAAAAAACAAAGAGGGTTCAGTTGTAAGCCCCTATGATACCAAAATAGTGAGTTTGAGAATTGGCGGCATTGTCGATAGCCAAAACAAATATCCCTATCCCGAAGATGGTCTTTATTTCAATGGTTTTTATGAAACCGCACAAAGTTTTCTGGGCGGTGATGAAAGTTATTTGCTGTTCAATTCTGAACTGAGATATTATTTTAAGTTTGCTTCCCAACATGTTTTTTCTCCCAAACTACAGATCGGCTTTGGAGATAAAACCCTTCCGCTAAGTGAACAATTCACACAGGGAGGCCTATATTCGTTTTTTGGTGCTCACGAAAATGAATTCAGAGGAAGACAAATTTTTCTCACTTCACTAATGTATCAATATAAGCTTCCGTTTAAAATATTTTTTGATACATATGCATGGTTCAGATACGACATCGGTTCTACCTGGGCGGAACAGGAACAAATCAGGTTTAAGGATTTAAGACATGGAATCGGCGGAGCAATTTCATTTGACACACCAATTGGCCCGGCTGATTTTTCAATCGGCAGAAGTTTTATCATTAGCCAGGGTTTGACAGAAGATTCTTTTGTTTGGGGCGATGTTCTATTTTACTTTTCAATCGGACACGCAATTAGTTTTTAATGCAGAAGCAAGTCGCTGTAGGAGGTCTCAATCAAATCTTCTTTTAAGATAAGAAGAAGGTTAAGATAGTAATTACACTGGTCCAGCAATTTTTCGTTTCCGATAGTTCCATCTTTGTCAATTGCCTCTATCTCAACAAATGATCCTAGTCCCACAACATTATCCAAATGAAACGTAACATTATCAATAAAATAAATCTCTCTGTATTTATCTACCACAGCAAGAACACCAAGAGATTTTACCAGCATTTCCTTTAAGTTAGAATCGGGGTTGTTTTTATAGAGCATAACAGTGGATTTTTTGGGACCGCGAGTGTTTTCTCTTTCATAATAAATAAGATGGTTTTCAATGTTTCCCTTTCTTAGCTTTAGGCGACCAGAAGCAACCTTAAAGTATGTGTCAACCTGATGATCAACACCTCTAAAATCCGCTTTGTTAGATTTTAGTATCTCTCTAATCGTTTCTTGCTTTGTTGTTCTCGCTTTTATTTCTACGTTAAGAAGTGACATTGAGGGATAGAATCGATGTTTGAAATAATTAAATTGGTTTGAAAAGTTTTATAGTCGCTGACGATTTTCCACAGCTAATTTATAGAGTTCTAAATACTTCTCCGCAGAACGCGTCCAGCTAAAATCTAACTTCATACCATTCGTTTGAATTTTCTTCCAGATATCTTTATGCTTAAAAACATTAACGGCTCTCTCTACTGATTTGTATAGTGCAAATCCGGAATAATCATAAAATGAAAATCCGTTACCGTCTTTAAATCCAAAATGATTTTGCTCGTCCCAATCTTTTACGGTATCGGCGAGGCCTCCGGTTTTTCTTACAATCGGAGCCGTTCCATATTTCAAGCTGTAAATCTGATTCAGCCCGCAAGGCTCGTATCTTGAAGGCATTAAAAACATGTCAGCACCAGCTTCGATCAGATGAGATAGCTCATTGTTATAACCGATGTATGTACCGACTTTACCGGGAAGCAGATTTGAAAGTTTGCGGAACAATTCTTCAAATCGGTCCTCACCACTTCCTAGAATTATCCATTGCGCATCAAGACTCATCATCTCATTGATTGCGTCGGCAAAAATATCAAATCCTTTTTGAACCACCATTCTTGATACAATCCCTATCAGCGGAATGTTTTCATCTGGTTTAATGCCAAAATGATTGAGAAGATATTTTTTATTGAGATACTTCCCGCTAAAGTCATTAATGGTATAATGATATGGAAGATGTTTGTCTGTTTCCGGATTCCAGATATTGTAATCAACGCCATTGAGTATTCCAAATAAATCAGCTTCTCTTTGTACTAATGTTGCTTCGAGGCCAGCACCATATTCAGGCGTTAGAATTTCGTGTGCGTACGTATTACTAACAGTATTTATTATATCGGCAAAAGATATTCCTGCTTTCATAAAAGAAACAGCACCATCCTGCTCAATAGGTCCGCCCGGATAAAACAGACCTTCCCTTATCTCCGCACTGAACAAAACCGATTTAGAAAATAATCCTTGATAACCGATATTGTGAATCGTAAAAAGCGTTGCGGTATTATCGAAAAGTCTGTCCCAACTATAATTATCTTTTATGAAAAGCGGCAGCAAACCTGTTTGCCAGTCATTGCAGTTGATCACATCGGGAGCCCATTGCAGTCTTTGCAATGTTTCTATAACCGCCTTTGAAAAGAGAATAAATCTTTCATCTTCATCAGGATCGTTAGTGTAGATTATATGTCGATAGAAGTAATGCGGACAGTCGACAAAATATACATTGATATCTGTATTGGGAAGCTTACTTTGATAAACGTGAACCGACCGGATGACCCCATTAATCCTGATTGGCATTTCGCTAATATCCCAATTGTGCTTTAAACCATGCCGGTTCTCGTCAATCAGAGAATATTTGGGAAGGAAAATTTTAACTTCGCAGCCAAGCTTTACGAGCTCGGCAGGCAGAGAGCCTGCAACATCGGCAAGACCGCCGGTCTTTGCGTACGGAACACACTCTGTGGTGACAAAAGCAACTTTCATTTTCAGCCCTTAATAAATTCTTTGACGGGTAAGTAATAAAAACTTTTATTTTCTTATATGAATAATAAGGCATAAAGAATTAAATTTCATTCGGACATAACAAAAATTTTAGAGGGCGGTGATGAAAAAAATCATTAATGATCTTCCGGTGTATTTGTATGGAAACAACGAATCTAAGACAATAATATTTGTTCACGGGTTTCCATTTGATCACACTATGTGGCAGACACAGATTGATGAGTTTAGTAAAGATTATAAGTGTGTTTCATATGATATTCGCGGACTTGGTGAATCACCTGCTGGTAACGGACAATTTACCATGGAATCTTTTGTTGACGATCTTGAAACAATACTTGATGAACTAAAACTCAACAGACCTATTCTTTGCGGATTATCAATGGGGGGATATATTTCCCTCCGTGCTTTAGAAAGAATGCAGGAAAAATTTTCCGCGGCAATTTTATGTGACACAAGATCAGAAGCAGATAACAATGAAGGCAAGCTCAAACGCGCGGCGGGAATAAAACGAATTAATAAAGAAGGACTTGCACCGTTTGCGAAAGAATTTATTGCCAATTGTTTTGGCGAGGTCTTCAAGCAGAATAAAAAAGAGGGGCTTCAAAAGATTATAGAAAAATCAACAAAATTCAATCCGATTGGAGTAAAAGGCTGCTTGATCGCAATGTTAAGCCGGACCGACACCACAATAAGCCTGAGCAAAATAAAACTTCCAACTCTGATTATTTGTGGTGAACAGGATGCTTTGACGCCACCCCCGGTGATGAAGGATATGTTTCATAAGATTAATAAAGCGGACTTTGTTGAGGTTCCAAATGCCGGGCATATGACACCAATCGAAAATCCTCAAATGGTTAATAGTGCAATCAGAGATTTTCTAGCAAAAAACAAGCTTTGATTTTATAAGAAGACAGCCGCCTATATATTATTATTTGTCTATGCATCAACATCAACACTCCGGAATTCTTGAAACACTGCTGGGCTCGCTTGCCGATACTTACCTGATGGTTCCGGTTCTTTTTGTTTTGTACTTTATTCTAGAATACTTCTCTCACACAAAGCAGCTTGATCTAATTTCAAAATTAAAAATTTCCGGCCGGCTCGGACCTCTCGCCGGGACACTTCTAGGGATCATTCCTCAATGCGGAATGTCTGTCTTTGTAACAACGATGTTTCTCTCGAGAAGAGTAACGCTAGGGACACTTGTTGCAACTTATCTCGCAACATCCGATGAAGCACTTCCGGTTTTAATTGCGCATCGTGGGGAAGAAATGATGATTCTTTATATCATAGGATTGAAATTATTGATCGGTGTGATATCAGGATATGCAGTTGATTTGCTGTTCGGCAATAAGCTATACGATGGACCACCACCCGAAGTTAAATCTTCACACGCTGTTGAAATAAAGCATGAACTCGAACACACCAAATACAAAGAAATTGCTTATCACACTTTGAAACGTACGCTGAGAATTTATTTTTGGGTTTTAATTATTACCATCGCAATCTCTTTTGTTTTGTTTTTTTCAGATTCGGAACATCTCATAAAATCAATTCGGGCACACCCCAACATT
Source organism: Ignavibacteriaceae bacterium (assembly GCA_014860115.1). Taxonomy (GTDB): domain Bacteria; phylum Bacteroidota; class Ignavibacteria; order Ignavibacteriales; family Ignavibacteriaceae; genus IGN2. Next base: position 81,108 of record JACZKK010000039.1, on the reverse strand, counting down.
CAGATTATTGCAGTAGCTCTCTTCGGTTTGATTCCTAACTGTGCGGCATCTATTGCAATAGCAGATGCTTTTTTACACACAGGGTTGTCTTTTGGTGCAACGGTTGCAGGATTAAGTACGGGCGCCGGGTTTGGTCCGATTGTTTTATTTAAAGATGGAAAACTTAGGACGGCTCTTAAGGTGTTTCTAATTAGCCTCGCAATTTCAATTGCCTGGGGATGCCTGATAAATTATCTAACACGGCTTATTCCCTAGCCCTTTCACAGTCAATAACCGCAAATGGGATAGTCAATTTTATAAATCCCTTACTTTGTGCAAGTCGATTTAATCTTTGAACTAGCTCTGCGAAAAAATCAGTTTTCTTTTCTTCGGGAATCATTTCTTTCCAGCTATCAATAAAAGCAAGTTTTATAAGAAAATGATTAATCATCGCAATTCCATCAACAAAGCGATATGCAAACTCGTAGTGAGATATTTCGTTAATATAATAACCACTTGCATTTAGAAGTTGAATATATTCTTCAACAGGCTTACGCTTTTTATAAATATGCTTTTTCATAGATTCGATTTCATTAAGCATGTTTCTTTCACGAAGCAACTCTTCAAATACAGAGTAGAACTCTTGCATAGTTTTGTCGGTGTTATAAGTAAATACAAGCTGAGACCCGACTTTAGAAATTCTTCTACATTCGTTCAGGACCACTTTGATATCATCGACGTTATTCAACCCGTTGTTGCTGAAAATTAGATCAACAGAATTGTCGGGCAAGGGGATGTTCTCTGCAACGCTGGCGATTATTTCGACGTTGCGTAAATCGTAAATTGCGATTTTTGTTTTAATTCTTTCAACCGCGGCTTCCCACGGATCTATTCCATATAATTTGCAGGTGTTGCCGAGACGCATAGCAACCTCGAATAATGGAAATCCCAATCCCGAACCAATATCAAGCACGGTAATATTTTTAAGGTATTTAATTTTCTCAAGCAACTTCAAACCAAATGGTGCCGACCAGAGTGGTAACTCATCAATTACCGAGACAGTTTCTTTATCGTTTAAGTTGTAATTTGTATTTAAGTAATTGTTCATAAAATTATTTGTCTGTTTTGTTTTTTAATTATTTCACCGCAAAGGCCATGAATGCACGAATAAAAAACTCGTGAATTAGTGGCTCATAAATATTAATAAAACACAACTGAATAATCTATAAAACTCCCAACGACATAATTAAACTTCGCACTAAAAAACTTTTCTTCGAACAACCAAGGGATAAAAATTTTATCACCACCCCACAAACCAATTTCAGTTAGCCTATCGTTTGGTATCCATTCAAGTCTTCCTTCGGGAGAATCTATCAGCTCTCCTTCAAAATCATTAGTAGTAAAAAGGAAAACAAACCAATCGTCATTTCCGTCAAACAGAGGAAAGGTTATAAACCCCTTCATCTTAACAGATTTAACTTTCAATCCGCTTTCTTCTTCAATCTCTCTTACTGCACACTCTTCGGGAGATTCACCAGGTTCGAATTTTCCACCTAGTCCGTTCCACTTTCCTTCGTGATAATCATTTTGCTTTTTATTTCTATAAATCATCAGAGTGGAATTGTTCTTTTTATCTATCACATAACAGAGGGTTGCGATTTTCATTATTAACCTTAATTTGTTTGTTTGGCTGTGCTAAAATAATGCTTTGAAGAAAATATGTATTTGTAGATTAATTAGGAAATTTTATTTTAAGGCGCAACAAATAATTCATTTGTTTATAAAAATTATATTGCAAATATTAAATCGTGTTTTTGAAAACAACTTGGAAAAACAAACCTAAACGTGGGAGATGTGCTCGATGGAATCAAACGAGAAAGAATTATTAGAAGCCTTGTCTGATAATCAATTTATTAATCAGCAGCCAAACCGAGATGAGGAGGTATATTCTCTTTTCGCTGCAAAGCGTAAAAAAAAGGACGAAGACGAGGATGATATTGATGATGAGGAAGATGATTTTTATGAAGAAGAAGAGGAAGAAGAAAATCCATTTGAAATTGAACCTTCGGAGGAGGATTTGATAGAAGATGAATTACCTGACGACGAAGATGATTTGTTCGAGGAAGAAGACGAGGATTCTTTTCGTTAAAATCTAGGCTCCGAGATATTGGCTCCCCAATAAATAATTTTTAACATAGTCGGCCACACCATCTTCCAAGCTTTTAATTGGGATGTTGTAGCCGGCTTTTTTTATTTTATTCATGTTTGCTTCGGTGAAATACTGGTATTTATTTTTCAGATGCTCTGGCAAATCAATATACTCGATGTTTACTAGCTTGTTTAGTGAGTTGAATATCGAGGCAACAAGATCATTCCAGGTTCTTGATTTTCCGGTGCCAAGATTATATAATCCGTTTAGTTCTGGTTTCTCGAGAAAGGACAAAGTAATATCGACAGCATCTTTAACATAAATGAAATCCCGCAGCTGCTCACCGTCTTTGTATTTTGAATTTAGAGATTTAAATAATCTAACCTTACCCGTATCACGAATTTGTTCAAACGCTTTGTGAACAACCGATCGCATATCACCCTTGTGATATTCATTCGGACCATAAACATTGAAATATTTCAACCCCACAATTTTCTCAATCGCTCCACTCCGTTTTGCCCAAAGATCAAATAATTGTTTTGAATAGCCGTACATATTTAAAGGGCGCAGGGTTTCGAGTTTACTTACATCATCATCAAATCCTAATGAACCATCGCCATAAGTAGCAGCAGAAGAAGCGTAAATAAAGCGAATGTTTTTTTCGAGACAATATTTTGCAAGCTCTTGTGTGTAAAGATAGTTATTTGAGAAAAGATGATCGGCGTCCTTTTCTGTGGTTGAGGAATTCGCACCCATATGAATTATAGAGCTAATTTCGAAAGGAATGTTTTGCTCAAGTATCATTGAGATAAAGTCATCCTTATGAATGAAATCATCAAACTTCAGCGGGACAAGATTCTTCCATTTGTCTTCAACTCCCAACTCATCAACAATTATTATTTTATTTTCACCAAGTTCATTTAGTCGCCAAACTATTGCGCTTCCGATAAATCCCGCACCGCCCGTTACTACTATCATATTCCAAAGTCCTTTGTTTTTAGATTAAGCAATTTAGCCATATCTGAACGTGTTTTAAAGGTAAGGATTTTAATAAGCTTTCGACTTTGAATAATTATCTCATTGACAAAGAATCTATAATTCATATATTTGAATCACTTTTTATTGTTCTTTTGAGCCAAAGGCTCATCAGCCTCTGGCTGATAAATACTTAATTCTTATCAAGAACGGCGTAGGGAACAGGCCCGTTGATGCCGTAGCAGCCGGTCCGGCAATTGCCGGATGTCGGGTGCTAAATCCTGCCTTCCCGATTTATCGGGAGGGGAAGATGAGATGAAGATTAGTTTTATACACCTCTTCATATCATCCGAAGAGGTTTTTTGTTTTAAACTTATCATAAAAGGAGATGCTGAAACGAGTTCGGCAGATTAATAAATGAAACTAACAGTTGAAGCGTTCAAAAAAATATTAGCGGAAAGAATTCTTGTGATTGATGGTGCAATGGGCACAATGATACAACGCCACCGATTAACGGAAAAGGATTTTCGCGGTGAGCGATTTAAAGATCATCCGTATGATTTAAAAGGGAACAACGATCTTCTTTCAATTACTCGGCCGGATATTATTAAATCAATTCATCGTACATACTTTGAGGCTGGTGCCGATATTGTTGAAACAAATACTTTTAACGGAACACCAATCTCGCAGGCAGATTATCATACAGAGCATCTTGCTTACGAAATAAATTTTGAAGCAGCAAAGATTGCAAAAGAAATTGCTAACGAATTCAACCAGCCTGATAGCAAGGCGCGTAAAAAAGACAATTCAACACCGCGATTTGTTGCAGGTGCTTTGGGACCAACAAACAAAACGCTCTCACTTTCTCCAAATGTAAACGATCCGGGCTACCGAGCAGTCACTTTTGATGAAATGGTAAACGCGTACTACGAGCAGACCCGAGGATTAGTTGATGGCGGCGTTGATATAATTCTGATTGAAACAATTTTTGACACACTAAATGCTAAAGCCGCTATTATAGCGGTTCAGAAGTCTCTCGACGAAAAGAGAATAAAACTCCCTATAATGATATCGGGAACTATAGTTGACCAAAGCGGAAGAACATTATCCGGGCAAACAGTTGAAGCTTTTAATATTTCCGTTTCGCACACAAAAAATCTTGTCAGCGTAGGACTTAACTGTGCTCTTGGCGCAAAACAAATGCGTCCCTTTGTAGAAGACATATCGAATGTTTCTGACAAATTCATTTCTGTTTATCCAAACGCCGGTTTGCCTAATGAAATGGGTGGCTATGACGAAACTCCGCAAACAATGGCAAGCGTACTTGAGGATTTTCTCGCCAGTGGATTTGTGAATATTGTGGGTGGCTGCTGCGGTACAACCCCCGAACATATAAAAGCAATTAGTGAACTTGTAAAAAAGCACAAACCACGTATTCCTAAAAAGCAGGAACCGTATTTAAGATTGAGTGGACTTGAGCCGGTGGTTCTTCGTCCCGATTCGAATTTTATGAACATTGGTGAGAGAACAAACGTAACAGGTTCTAAAAAGTTTGCACGCCTGATAAAAGACAACAATTATGATGAGGCACTATCTGTTGCGCTTGATCAGGTTGAAGGCGGCGCACAGGTTCTTGATATAAATATGGACGAAGGTATGCTTGATTCAGAAACTGCGATGACAAAGTTTCTAAATCTTCTGGAGGCAGAACCCGACATTGCTAAACTTCCGATAATGGTTGACTCATCTAAGTGGTCGGTTATTGAAGCAGGATTAAAATGTTTACAGGGAAAAGGAATAGTAAATTCTATTTCTATGAAAGAAGGTGAAGAAGTTTTCAAAGAACACGCAAGAAAAGTTTTAAGCTACGGTGCCGCAGTAATTGTGATGGCATTCGATGAAAAAGGACAAGCAGACACATTTGAAAGAAGAATAGAAATTTGTAAACGAGCTTATGATATCCTGACAAAGGAAATTGGATTTCCGCCCCAGGATATAATTTTTGATCCGAATATTCTTGCGATCGCAACAGGTATTGAAGAACACAACAACTACGCAGTAGATTATCTAGAAGCAACGAGGTGGATAAAACAAAATCTTCCACTTGCAAAAGTAAGCGGCGGCGTGAGTAATCTTTCATTTTCTTTCCGTGGAAATGAGGTTGTTCGTGAAGCAATGCATTCTGCATTCCTGTTTCATGCCATAAAAGCCGGAATGGATATGGGAATTGTTAATGCTGGCCAGCTTGAAGTTTATGAGGAAATCCCGAAAGAACTACTTGAGAAAGTCGAAGAAGTTATTCTCAATAGAAAACCTGATTCAACTGAACGACTAATCGAATTTGCTGAGTCGATTAAGAAAAAAAGCAAAGTAGATGAAAAGAAAGACGAGTGGCGCATACTTCCAGTTGAGGAAAGATTGAAGCACGCGCTTATTAAAGGAATTGTTGATTTCATCGATGAAGACGTGGAAGAAGCAAGATTGAAATTCTCCCAACCTATCGAGGTAATAGAAGGTCCGTTAATGGCAGGAATGAATGTTGTCGGCGACCTTTTCGGTGCTGGAAAAATGTTTCTGCCGCAGGTTGTTAAAAGTGCTAGAGTAATGAAGAAAGCCGTGGCAATCCTAATTCCATATATTGAGACGGAGAAAGAAAAAAATCAAGACACGCGTGAGCGCGGAAAAGTTTTGGTGGCGACTGTTAAAGGAGACGTCCACGACATAGGGAAAAATATTGTTGGGGTTGTTCTTGGCTGCAATAATTATAATGTAATTGATCTTGGCGTTATGGTACACACGGAAAAAATTCTTCAGACAGCAATCGATGAAAAAGCTGATGTAATTGGACTTAGCGGATTAATTACTCCTTCTCTTGATGAAATGGTGCATGTTGCAAAAGAAATGGAAAGAAGAGGAATGAATCTTCCATTGCTTATTGGCGGAGCCACAACGTCCCGGGTTCATACCGCAGTTAAGATTTCACCAAACTACAGCGGGGCAGTTATTCATGTGCTTGATGCTTCCCGCAGTGTTCCGGTGGTTTCTAATCTGCTGAATGAAAACAAAGAAGAGAGAAGAAAATATATCCAATCATTCAAAAACGAGTATTCGCAATTGAAAGAAGATTATGAAAAGAAAAAATCTGACAAGAGTTTTATTTCACTCCAGAACGCAAGACACAATCGCTTAAAGATTGATTGGACAAAAGCGAAGATTAAAAAACCCAACAAACCAGGCGTCATAGTACTAAATAATTATTCTCTTTCTACTTTAAGATATTACATTGACTGGACACCATTCTTCATGACATGGGAATTGAAAGGGAAATATCCGGCTATTTTCGAAGATAAATCGGTTGGAACAGAAGCAAAAAAACTTTTTGATGATGCCAACAAGCTGCTCGACAAAGTAATAAGTGAAAAGCTTCTAACAGCAAATGGAGTTGTTGGTTTATTTCCCGCAAACTCAGTGGGAGTTGATGATATAGAAGTTTATTCTGATGAATCAAGAAGTGGAGTAAAAAGAGTCCTTCACACGATAAGACAGCAAATGGAAAAATCTTCCGGCGAACCAAACATTGCACTTGCTGATTTTATTGCACCAAAAGAATCTGGAATTGAAGATTATATCGGAATGTTTGCCGTTACTGCGGGAGTTGGAATTGAAAAGCTGGTTGAGAAATTCGAAAAAGAACACGACGATTATAACAGCATAATGATTAAAGCCCTTGCAGACCGGCTTGCCGAAGCATTTGCCGAACATCTCCACGAGCTTGTAAGAAAAGACTATTGGGGATATGCTTCAGACGAAAAATTTTCTAATGAGGACCTTGTAAAAGAAAGATATATCGGAATTCGTCCGGCGCCGGGGTATCCTGCCCAGCCAGACCATACCGAAAAACCAATTATCTTTTCTTTGCTTGATGTTGAAAAGAATGCCGGAATAGTGCTTACCGAAAGCTTGGCAATGTACCCCGCTGCAAGTGTAAGCGGGTTGTATTTCTCTCATCCCGAAGCGAAATATTTTACTGTTGGAAAAATCGGTAAAGACCAGGTTCTCGATTATCATCGCCGAAAGGGAATGAGTATTGAAGAAATTGAAAAATGGCTGAGTCCAATTATAAATTATTAGACAAAAATAGTTTTCAACACCTGTTTTGTTGATTTATCTCTTGGATTTTCTTTCAGGAAACTTTTGTAATTCAGAATCCAGAGTCTCAATAATTCTGCGTAATTCCTGGTTGTTAGTATGAATATCTACAAAATAGGCCGAATCATCAGTCGCTGATTTTGGTCGTGATTCCAAATTAAACCTAATGCTTATAACTTTCTCTCCAGAGGCCAATCTCTGAATATATTCAAATGATAAATTGGGTTCGGTAAAAGTTAAAACAGTATAACCGAGGTGATCTGAATTCTCTGAAACTTGATTAAACCAGTCTATTAATTCTTTAAACTCCCAGGTTGTCAAAGATGGATCAATTGTTTGCCACTTTCCCAATTTACTATCAACTTTCAGATAAATGTTTAACCAGTTACTATCCCAATCTCCTTCGTCGTTTTTGGCGAACTGGTAATTAGTTATTCTGAATTCAACTGTTTGATTATCTATTCCATAAAAGATCATAACAATTTTAAAAAGTGTTTTTTATCTAATTTGAATTACGAAGCATCAAAACCGTTAGATTTTACTCGATAAAATTATTACAATCAGTTCTTTTTGGCAAAATCACCTTCCTCATCTAACTTTGCCCTTAAAAAATCTTCCAATTTAAAGCAGGGAACACCCTTATGTCAGAAAACACTCCCGATAAAAAACCAGGCATATCTTCTTTTTCAAAAAATTACTGGATAGTAATTTTAATGGAATTTTTTGAGCGCGGCTCATACTACGGAATGATGAGTATCCTTTCTGTTTATATGACAGACCAGCTTAACTTCACAAAAGAAAGTGTCGGTGTAATTAAAAGCACTATTCAGCCGCTGCTATATATTCTTCCGATTTTATCTGGCGCAATCGGCGAAAGGTTTGGCTACAGAAAAACATTAATCTTTGCATTCATCTTTTTAGGATTGGGATATTTTTTAACAAGCCAGACCACAGAATATGCGATGGTATTTGCAAGCTTAATAATTATGGCTGTTGGTGCCGGTGCATTTAAACCGATGATCTCCGGAACAATTGCAAGAGAAACTAACGAAAGTAACAGTACACTTGGTTTCGGAATTTTTTATTGGTCAATAAATCTTGGTGCATTTTTATTTCCGCTGATACTTGTTCCCTACATTAAAAGTAACTTTGGCTGGCAGTATGTTATGATGGCATCGGCAATAGGAACAGCAGCTATGTTAATTCCAACTTTACTTATCTACAAAGAACCCAAGAAACCGGAAAACACAAAAACTATCTACGAAGTTCTTAAGGGGGCAGTGATGGTTTTAACTGATGTTCGATTCATCGGGTTAATTGTAATCTATTCCGGATTCTGGATACTATATTTTCAGATGTTTGATTCTGTGCTCTGGTATGTGCAGGCATATGTAGATGCAACATCTGTTAACAATTTTGTTAATGGCATTTTCAATTCTGTGGGAATTAGTCTTAACTGGAAATTCGATATTGAGCATGTTACCGTCATTAATGCAGGAACAATTATTTTACTGCAGATAGTTGTTTCAAACATTGTTAAACATACGAAAGCTCTTCCGACAATGATTGCCGGCATAGCCATGGGCACCATTGGAATGGCCATTCTTGCCATCAATACAAACATCTGGGTTTTCATGCTTGGCATAGTAATATTCTCGATAGGCGAGATGACAGCACATCCAAAGTTTATCAGCTACGTTGGACTAATCGCACCCGAAGATAAAAAAGCGCTTTATCTCGGCTACGCATTTCTGTACGGTGTACTTGGAAGCTTCATCGGTGGTATTCTCGGTGCGAATCTTTATGTGCATTTTGTTGATAATCTCAACCAGCCAAGCACCTTGTGGATTATATTCTCGATGATTGGTGTGGTTACGATTATCGGGTTGATATTGTATAATAAGTTTCTTGCACCGAAGAAATACTGATTTAAAGAATGAGTTCGTCCAAAAAAGGCTGTTTACAATTTAAATTTTTATGGAGGTTGTTTATGAATTATCCGCACACTAAAAATCATTTTCGTGTTGAATGGGGTGGTAATAATGTTGGATTTATGGAAGTTAGCGGTCTTTCAATTGAACTTGACGTTGTTGACTATCGGGAAGGTTCTTCACCCGAGAGTTCAGTTAGAAAAATGCCCGGACTGAAGAAGTTTTCAGATGTTATATTGAAAAGGGGGGTTGTTAAGAACGATGATGATTTTTACAAGTGGATAAGCACCGCAACATTTAATCAGGTTGAAAGACGCGATGTTATAATTTCACTTCTTAATGAAAGCCATGAACCCGTTGTAGTCTGGAAGCTTCGAAATTCTTTTCCATCCAAACTAGAGTACTCAGCGTTGAATGCCCATTCAAGTGATGTGATAATTGAATCACTTACCCTAGTGCATGAAGGATTGATAGTAGAATATCTTTAGGTTAAAGCCGGATAGATATCTATCAGGAGATTTTTAAATCTGTAGTCTCAAAAAGCTTTTTATTACCGAACGGATCTTCTCTGTTTTTATCAAAATTTGGACGGTAAAAATCGTGACTTTCTATTTCCTGCACCCAGCCGTTTTCCAGGCCATATTTATCTAGCAATTCTGTTACGCGTTCAAACTCTGAATGTCTTACCGCTCTGTTTAAAAGTATATTCCTTTCTGCACGATTAGCAGGAAAGTACTGAGCCATTAATGAAATATGAATTTTAGTATCCAGTTCAGCGATGAATTTAAATACTTCTTCTGATTCTGCCAGACCATTTGGTAAAACTAGATGTCGAATGATTAATCCTCTTACAACAACTCCGTTTTCATAAACAAGCTCGCTTCCAACCTGCTCGTACATTTCTGTTATTGCAAGCTTTGCTTTATCAAAATAATCCGTCGCCTTTGAATATCTTCTCCCGTATTCGTTGTTCCCATACTTGAAATCAGGAAGAAAGATATCAATTACATCTCTGTAAAGTTTTAATACTTCAACCGAATCATAACCGTTTGTGTTATAAATGATGGGGAGATTTAATCCTTTATCAGAAGCGATCTTGATTGATTTGAGAATTGGTGCTGCAAAATGAGTTGGCGAAACCAGGCCGATATTGTGGCAAATTTTGTTCTGAAGTTCAAGCATAATCTCAGCAAGTCTTTCAATTGAAACCTCATTTTTGATTTCCGCTTTTGGGTTTTGACTGATTACAAAATTCTGGCAGTAGTCGCATCTCAAATTACAGTTGCCGAAGAAAATATTTCCAGCACCCCTAGTTCCAGAAAGAACCGGTTCTTCCCCAAAGTGTGGAGTGTATGAAGAAACAATTGGCAAATCTCTGCTTTGGCAAGTTCCGAGTTCTTCGCTGGTTCTATCTACGAGACAATTTCGTGGACAGCTTGTGCAGTTTTTCATAATTTCATCTGCACGAGTTAACCGCCGAGCAAACTCTTCTTTAGAAAATTTTTTATAAGATGGAATGAAAGTCATCTATTAATTGGTTTAAAAACAAAAACTTTTCTTTTCTATTCACAAGATGCAATCAGAAAGTCATTAAAAGCAACATTTAAGAAGAAGAACAAGCTTAAATTCTTTATTTTTTAATAGAAAATATTTTGATTTAATAGTGAAAGGAAATTATGCAGACAATACTTGGCGCCGGCGGTGGTGCGGGGACAGAGATAACAAGAGAATTATCTAATTATACAAAAGATATTCGCGTTGTTAGCCGCAACCCCAAAAAGGCTAACGAATCAGATCAACTGATGAAAGCAGACCTAACTGATCCGAAACAACTTGATAATGCAGTAAAGGGCTCTGATATTGTCTATGTTACAATTGCTTTTGAATATAAACTAAAAGCGTGGAGAGAGTTGTGGCCCATGTTTATGAATAATCTTATTGCTTCCTGCTCAGGACACAAATCAAAAATTGTTTTTATTGATAATGTCTATATGTACGATCCGAAGTATCTTTCAAATATGACCGAAGAAACTCCGATGAATCCGGTTTCCGAAAAAGGAAAAGTTAGAGCAACGGTTGCCAAAATGTTGATGGATGCTGTAGAGAAAAATAAAATCGAAGCTATCATTGCACGAGCACCTGATTTTTACGGGCCGGGAGTAACGGGCAGTATGTTGTATCAGACCGTGTATCTGAATCTCTTAAAAAATAAAAATCCTCAGTGGCTTGGAAAACTGGACGTACTCCACAGTTTTATTTACAGCGAGGATATCGGAAAATCTGTGACGCTCCTTGGAAACACCAATGATGCTTATAATCAGGTCTGGCATTTACCCACAACAAATCAAAAACTAACCAACAGACAGTGGATTGAGCTGATGATGAATGCAATGAACAAGCAAAAAAAAATCAAAACGATGCCCGATTGGATGATAAATGTATTTGGGATATTTGTTCCAATACTTAAAGAGTTGCAGGATGTTGGTTACCAGTTCAAGCAGGATTATTTCTTCAACAGCAGTAAGTTTAACAAGAGGTTTAATTTTACAGCAACAATACCCGAAAAAGCTGTGAAAGAGATTGTGAGCTAAGGTCACCACATCCTTTCGGCATATCTCGGGGATGGTGAACGACTACCTTTTCTTTAGAATAACATATGCAAAATTAGTAAGATTAGGATTTGGATGGTTCAAAAGGTAGTTGGTCTTGAGCTCATGTAGTTTCTGTAACGGTTTAATTTTATTGTAGTATCCATGACCAAAAAATCCTCTGTAGCCAATGATTTCATAACCAAGATCGGTAAATTTTTGTATCTGTCTTCTAGTAGGACCTCGACACCAACGATAATAAGCGGGAAATTTATTTCGCTGGTACATATCTCTGGGATGAAAAATATTTAATAGTGCTTTAGCTAATTTGTCGGGAACAAGGAAATTAACTAAAAAAGGAATGGTGTAGAACGTGGGGAAAAAATGTACCGCCAATCCACTCTCGTCTAAACAACTTAATATATTCTTATGAAACTGTTTTGCATCGGTTATATGCTCTGCTAGAAACTTGCTGAAAACCAGATCGAATTTTTTGTTTATAGAAAAAGTCGGCGTAGCAATATCGGCCAATATTTTATTGTAATTTGATGGTGCTTTAAGCAGTTCAGGTTCTGAAATGTCCAATATTGAATAATCCAAACCGTTTGATTCAATAAACTCAATATTTATTACGGGGTTAGCTCCCCCACCGATATCGCAGACTCGCTTTATTTTATACTTTTCAATTAGGTCTGCTAGTAGAGTCTCGAATAATCCCTGCCAGACATCATCTGAATGTCCATAAGAAATATTAGTAGTCAAGAAAGAATCCCATTCTTAGCATAGTTCAAGAAAGATATAATATGAGGCGATTGTAATATTGCTTTTTATAATAATCCAAAGTTATATGTTTTTTGTTTTGTATGAAAGTAAGAAGCTAAGAAACAATATTAAACGACTTGTGGATTTACAAATGGGTGTCAATATAAAACCGCAGTATTTCTACCGTGGCTTAACCACCAGATTTTTTCAATTCAATTATTTTTTCCCGAACAACCCACCAAGCAAATCAGAAGCCTGGCTCATAATATCACCCTCGGGAACTTTGCCTTCGGGAGTAAGTTTATCAACAACATTCGGCAACAGATTTGAAAGCTGACTAGACAGATCATTAACATTTAAATCGAGTTTGGATGCAATACCACTTAAAGCATCTGAATCGAGAACATTTTGAATTTGATCTGCCGAGATGGATTTGTTCTGCCCGGTTCCAACCCAGGAACCAATAACATCTCCAAGTCCTTTTGCATCAAACTGGCTAATAAGATTTTGCAAGCCGCTCGTACCGCCAAGCAAACCCATTACGGATGACATAAGGTCATCTTTTTTATCTCCGCCGCCAGTTGCTGATTGAATTGTGTTTAGAATGTCCATTTTATACCTCTATCCGTTTAATTAGAAATAAACAATAATTGAATTTTACCTTATAAAATTTAGAAATCAAACAATTCTGTAGAAAATAATTATAACAATCCACGGAATAGTTTAAAAATTAAGTAAATACTACAAAGCACTTATTTTTTTCGAAAGCTTTTCTTCCATCTTAATGATTTGTTCCTTCAGATTTCTAATATCGTTTCTGAGCTCTTCTTTTTCGTCCTGAATTATGTCTTCTATTTTGCCGGTTTCCTGAGCGCTGATTTTCTGTTGTATCTCGGACATTGTGTTAACTACAATTGCAATAAAAATATTCAATGTTGTGTATGAAGCAATGAGTATAAAAGAAATAAAATAAATATTGGAGAAAGGAGATCTCTCCATTAATGTCCGGGCAATATCAGCCCAGCCTTCGAGGGTCATGATTTGGAAAAGCGAAAACATTGATGCCCAGATAGTTCCAAACAACTCTGGATAAGATGACCCGAACAATTTTGTTCCAATAACCGAATAAACGTAGAACACAAGAGTTAATAAAACAAAAATCCACCCGATACTCGGAAGCGAAAGCAGTAAAGATTCAACTATGAATCTTAATCTCGGTAAATTTTTAATTAATCGCAATGATCTGAAAATTCTAAGTGAACGCAGAACAGCAAGCACCCCCGAAGCCGGCAGCAGAGCAATTCCAACAATTGCGAAATCAAAAACATTCCAGCCGCTTTTAAAGAAGCCGAATCCATAAGCATAAAGCTTTAATAATATTTCAATCACAAAGATTGCAAGTATTATTTTATCAATAAGCAGAAGCGTTCTTCCAAACGAGTTTATTATTGCGCTGGAAGTTTCCATCCCAATCGTTATAGAATTAATAATTATTAAAGTGATTATGAAATTTTGTGCTGAACTCTTCTCTACAAATTGCTTTACTTTTTCTCTTGTCATAAAATTTAAATTGTTAATAATGGGTTCAAAATTAAATGATTTGAGATGTCCACACAATCAAGATATATGGTATACTATCAGCAAATTCTTCAATTATTACCAGCGATTGAGTATTTTTTATATAACAATTTCAAATAATTTTCTAAATAAAAAGTGGACGTAAAAATGAGTTTTAAAATCAGCTGGACTAAAATAGATGAAGCACCACTTCTTGCTAGTTATTGCCTCCTTCCAATCCTAAAATCATACACAAAAGGAACGGGCATTGAATTCGTCGAAAAAGACATATCGCTAGCCGGAAGAATCCTTGCCACCTTCCCTGAAAACCTTACCGAAGAACAAAAAGTTCATGATTACCTGGCAGAGCTTGGCGAACTAACTCAAGATTCAAACGCAAACATTATCAAGCTTCCCAATATCAGTGCTTCAATCCCACAGCTAAAAGCAGCAATAAAAGAATTACAGAGTAAAGGATATAAAATTCCAGATTACCCCGAAGAACCAAAAACCGAAGAAGAAAAAAAATTAAAAGAGAGATTTGCAAAAGTGCTTGGCTCTGCTGTAAATCCCGTATTAAGAGAAGGTAATTCAGATCGCCGTGCAGCCGCTTCTGTAAAAAAGTTTGCACAGAAACATCCCCACAAAATGATGAAACCCTGGCCCGAATCAGGTTCCAAATGCCGCGTTGCTCATATGAATCAAAAAGATTTTTACGGATCCGAAAAATCTATTACTATGGGCAAAGATGATGCTGTTAAAATAGAATTTATTGATGCGAATGGAAATTCAACCGTGCTGAAAGAAAATCTTAAACTTCTCAAGGATGAAGTTATTGACGCAGCAGTAATGAATGTTAAAGAGTTGAGAAAGTTTTATGCAGAGCAGATTGAAGAAGCCAAGAAAGATGGCGTTCTGCTTTCGCTTCATCTTAAAGCAACAATGATGAAAAATTCCGACCCGATAATGTTCGGTCACGCTGTTTCTGTTTATTATAAAGATGCTCTTGAAAAACATACAGATACTTTGAAACAAATCGGTGCAAACGTAAATAATGGACTGATGGATGTTCTCGAAAAGCTGAAAAAACTTCCAGACGTAAAGAGAAAAGAAATTGAAGACTATATTAATAAAGTTTATGAGTATTTGCCCGAACTCGCAATGATTGATTCAAGAATCAATAAAACAAATCTTCACGTTCCGAACGATGTGATAGTTGATGCATCAATGCCGAATGTCGTACGAGATGGTGGAAAAATGTGGAATAAAAAAGATGAGCTTCAAGATTGCATCGCGATGATTCCAGACCGCAGTTATGCAACCATGTATAAAACAATTATTGAGGATGCAAAAGAAAAGGGTCAGTTTGATCCTTCAACTATGGGCGCTGTTTCCAACGTTGGTTTGATGGCCAAAAAAGCAGAGGAGTATGGTTCGCACGATAAAACTTTTGAGGCAAGCGGTGATGGTGTTATCCGAGTGGTTAATTCTGAAGGAAAGGCTTTACTTGAACAGCAGGTTGAAACAGGGGACATATTCAGAATGTGCCAGGCAAAGAATGAAGCCATTAAAGACTGGGTAAAACTTGCGGTAAATAGAGCAAGAGCATCCAATACTCCGGCTATTTTTTGGCTTGATGAAAACAGAGCACACGACAGAGAAATAATCGCAAAGGTTAAAAAGTATTTACCAGAGCATGACACTAATGGATTAGAGATAAGAATTCTCAAGCCTGTTGATGCAATGAAATACACACTCGAAAGAACAAGAAAAGGATTAGACACAATTTCAGTAACCGGAAATGTTCTCAGAGATTATTTAACAGATTTATTTCCTATTCTGGAATTAGGCACAAGTGCAAGAATGCTTTCTATCGTTCCACTGTTAAAAGGCGGTGGATTATTTGAAACCGGTGCTGGTGGTTCTGCACCAAAACACGTTGAGCAGCTATTAAAAGAGAATCACCTAAGATGGGATTCGCTGGGTGAGTATTGTGCACTCGTTCCATCTTTTGAAATGATAGCCGATAAATCCGGAAATGAAAAAGCAAAACTGTTTGCCGAAACTCTTGACAAAGCAATACTTAAGTATCTTGAAAACGGCAGAATGCCTTCAAGAAAAGCTGGAGAGATTGATAACAGGGGAAGCTCGTTTTATTTGTCAATGTACTGGGCAGAAGCCTTATCACAGCAAAATAAAAATTCAGAAATAAAATCTCGTTTTGAAAAAATTTATAAAGAATTATCTGCAAACGAAGAAAAAATTCTAAACGATTTAATTTCGGTGCAGAAAAAACCAGCTGATATTGGTGGTTACTTTATGCCGGACGATAAAAAAGCTTCTGAAGTTATGCGCCCAAGCGCAGCTTTTAATAAGATAATTGATGAGATATAGTTAGAGCATTTATTGCGAGTAATTGTTAACGGACAGGAAAAATATTCTCTGTCCGTTTTTGTTTTAATAATTAAAAGTTAGCAGCTGTCAGTTTTTGAATTTTATGATGTTCCTCGCCATTCCATCAAACACAAAAAAGTGAAACGGTAAAACAGAATACCAATAAATCCTACCAAGTAATCCCTTGGGTCGGAATGTCGCGGTCTGCTGTAAAAAGTTTTTTCCCGCTTTACTAATAATCTTGAACTCAAGCCATGCTTCTCCTGGCAATTTCATCTCAGCGTAAAGAAGCAGTCTTTTATTTGATTTGTCTGCAACGAGTACTCGCCAGAAATCTAAAGTGTCCCCGGAATAAATTTTCTGTTTGTTTGTTCTTCCTCTGCGAAGCCCAACTCCGCCAACGAGCTTATCAAAGAAACCACGAATGTGCCAGAGCCAATCAGCATAATACCAGCCGCGCTCACCACCGATTGACCAGATATTTTTTATCACCTGTTCGACGTTTGTTGTAATTTCTCTTTCACGTTTATCGGTAAAACAACCGTAAGTTGGTACGTTCATATGAACAAATGGATCATCATTTTTTAAACTTGAAACCAAAGAATCCTTCCAGCTCGAAATTACCTCGTTCTGTTCAATTCGTGTAAACGCAAGACTAACCGCTTCCTTGTATGAAATTGGTTTTATATTCAGCATCTTTTCAAGATCATTTGGTTTACCAATAATTTCTATTTTCATGCTGTCCACAAGATTAACTGCCAGCTTATACGATGTAGCCGTAACAAAGTAAAGCCAGTAAGAGGATAATCTTGGAGTCATAACTGGAACAGTAAAAATAAATCGTTTTAATTTTCGTACTTCAGCTAATTGTAAAAGTATTTGTTTGTAAGATAAAATATCGGGTCCGCCAACATCAAAGGAATTATTAAATGTTTCGGGCTTAAGTAAAACCCCGATCAGATAATCTAAAATATTTCTGATTGCAATTGGCTGGTGCTTTGTGTTTAGCCATTTGGGTGTGATCATAACTGGAAGTTTTTCTACAAGATCACGAATGATTTCAAATGATGCACTGCCGGACCCAACAATTATTCCGGCTTTAATTGATGTGAGTGGAATGCCGCTTACTGTAAGGATTTCCTCAACTCTTTTTCTGGAAGCAAGATGTTTAGAAAGTTTATTTTCGTTTGTAATTCCACCAAGATAAATTATTTGCTTAACTGATGTTTGTTTTACAAGCCTGATAAAATTATTTGCGGAGGTCTCTTCGAGCGTACCAAAATCTTTTACATTGGAACTCATTGAGTGAATGAGATAGTAAGCGGCATCAATATCTTTTACAGAATCAGTAACAGAGATTTCTTTAAGAAAATCAACTTCAAACAAAGAAACATTTGGATGCTTATATATTCCTTCAGTGGGGAACCTGTTTTTATCACGCACACAGCAGAGAACTTCGTGTCCATGTTCGATTAAAACTGGAAGAAGTCTTTTACCAATGTATCCGGTCGCGCCGGTTAATAGTATTTTCATAAGACCTATTATTTACCGTTAATAACAGAAATGTATTGCAAATAATTCATAAATCAGCAAAAATCATAATAAGCTAATATTAAAGTTCCAATGTTAAAATATTGCTTGACTTTTTACTATCAATATGATATCATTACGATAGCAATAATAAAAAGGAATACAAAATGGACAAAATAACTGAAAAAGCAGCAAACAAAGTAAATGGTTTTATTTCTTTGTTTATTGTAATAGCGCTTTTCGCTTTAGATGTTTATCTACTGGCGACCGGAATCAAAACGGAAAACCCTGCAATTCTTTGGTTCTTCATTCCGCTTGTTTTTATATCTTTTTTAAGTTTTGGTGGATTTGTAATTGTTCAGCCAAACGAATCAAGAGTATTAATATTGTTTGGTAAGTACATTGGAACCATTCGCGATTCGGGTTTTTGGTGGATCAATCCATTCACAGTAAAAAAACATGTTTCTTTAAGAATAAGAAATTTTAACAGTGAAAAGATTAAAGTAAATGATTTACACGGAAACCCAATTGAGATTGCGGCTGTAATTGTTTGGAGGGTAGTAGATTCTGCGCGTGCGATTTTTGATGTTCAGAATTACGAACAATTTGTAGCCATTCAGGCGGAAACAGCAATTCGTACACTTGCCTCAGAATATCCATACGATACAAATGAAGGAGAAAAAGAATCTCTAAGAAGCAGTCCGACCGAAGTTGCAGAAAATCTTCAGAAAGAACTTCAGACAAGACTAGAGGTCGCGGGAGTTACAATTGTTGAAGCGAGAATTACGCATCTTGCTTACGCACAGGAAATTGCTCAGGCGATGCTACGCAGACAGCAAGCCCAGGCAATTGTTGCGGCAAGATTTAAAATTGTGGAGGGCGCTGTGGGAATGGTTCAGCAGGCTTTGCAGGACCTAAGTGATAAGAATATTGTTAATCTTGACGAAGAAAGAAAAGCACAGATGGTAAATAACCTGATGGTTGCTTTAGTCGCAGATCACGAAGCGATTCCTGTTATTAATACGGGAACTATTTATCAATAAGAAATAACCAAATGAAAAAGCCATCTGACTATATTGGAAGCGAGCTTAAGATATTTCAAAATAGTATTTTCAAAAGAGAAATAGGACTTCGAACGGGTGACGATATAATAGCATGGTTGAAATATCCAAAATTATTCAGCGACCTTGCGGAACTAAAAATAGGAAATGAGGAATTTGAATTTTACAGACCTAAATTTTTCAAACGTGATGTTGATATCAGAAAAAAGGGATATCAAAACCCATTAGCTCACTTTAAAAATAATTTCTGGGGAAGGAAAGGGGTGCTGGAACTTCCACGCGGAATAAGGTTGATAATGAAGTTTGGCTTTTTCAAAAAGCAGGCGGAGATATATCTTGGTGAAAACGATTTGCTGGTTACAGTTCTGAGCGGCTTCTCAATGAAAGAAAGAAGCCGGGTAATTATTGAAAAACGTTCCGATGTACTTGATGAGTATCCATGGATTATCATGCTTGGTTTCTATCTGGCGCAGCTTATGAAAAAAAATTCTGCGGCGGGCAGTTAATGATTAAAAAGAAAGAAAGCGATGGCTGAAAAGAAAAAATTTCTGTTAAGAATTGATGAAAACGTTTATGCCGCCCTTGAAAAATGGGCGGCAGATGATTTAAGAAGTATTAATGCACAGATTGAATACTTACTTACTCAAGCCCTTAAAAATTCAGGAAGATTAAAAGTTACGGAGAACAATCCGCCGCAGAATCCTCCACAAAATAAGCCCGGTGAAAATTAAGTTTATCTGCGCCTTCTCGTTGATCTTCCAAGTCCAAGCACACCCAAAATTCCCCGAGCCAATTCTCTAACAACAGTATTCCCAATCTGTTTAGTTGTAGGACTTGTAAGGACTTTTTCAAAAGTACTTTTTTCTTCCTTCGGTCTTCCGCGAGGTTGTTTTGGAGTTTCATACGTTGGCAACGTAAACTCTTTATCCTTTGCTGAAACCAGAAGCTTCCGATTTAGTAACTCATATGCGCTTTCTCTGTCAATCGTTTCATTGTACTTAGAGACGAGCCGGGAACTTCTCGCCAGTTCATTTATTTCATCGTCTGAAAGAATATCCATTCGTGATTGTGGTGCCCGGAGTAAAGTAGCTGCAAGTGGGGTTGGGACTCCTTTTTCATTTAAAGCAGTGATCGCGGCTTCACCGATTCCCAGCGAGGTTAACATTTCATCAGTTTTGTAATATTCGGATAATGGATAATTCTCGGCGGTGAGCTTTATCATCTGACGGTCTTTTGCTGTGAATGCCCGTAGTGCGTGCTGTACCTTTAATCCAAGTTGTGAAAGAACACTCGCGGGAACGTCAGTTGGGTTTTGTGTACAGAAGAATATTCCCACACCCTTCGAACGAATTAATTTTATTATCGTTTCAATCTGTTGAAGCAGCGCTTTAGAGGCTTCTTTAAAAATTAAATGAGCTTCATCGATAAAAATGACCAGCTTCGGCTGAGGCAGATCTCCTTCTTCCGGGAAAGAAAAATAAATTTCTGCGAGAAGTGAAAGCATAAAGGTTGAAAATAGTTTTGGTTTGTCCTGCAGATCGATGAGACGAATAATAGAAATCACTCCGCGACCCTGTTCATCAATTCTAACAAGATCATCAACCTCAAAAGATTTTTCACCGAAGAATTTTTCTGCACCCTGCTGTTCAAGCTCAATTACTTTGCGAAGTATTGTCCCGACAGATGTAGTTGAAATACTTCCATAATGCTTTTCTATTTCTTGTTTTCCTTCATTGGAAATGAATTGAAGCACCCGTTTAAAATCTTTTAAATCGAGCAAGGGCAACTGTGTATCATCACAATACTTATAAATTAGAGACACAAAACTTGATTGTGTATCATTGAGTTCAAGAATTTTAGATAGAAGAACCGGACCAAATTCCAAAACTGTTGCTCGAAGGCGAACTCCTTTTTCATCCGAAAGTGTTAACAACTCAACAGGAAATCCTTCTGCAGTGTACTGCAAACCTATTTTATCGTGCCGTTCTTCAATCTTAGGATTTGTAGTTCCGGGTTTTGCGATCCCGCTGAAGTCTCCTTTCACATCCATCACCAACACGGGAATGCTTTTAGATGAAAGTTGTTCGGCGATTACCTGTAATGTTTTTGTTTTTCCGGTTCCTGTTGCGCCGGCAATCAAACCATGCCTGTTCAGTGTTTTTAGCGGAACATTTACAAATAAATTGTTTAAACATTCTCCCTCAAAGATAGTGCCACCGAGCGTAAAGAAATCTCCCGTGAACAAATATGCGTGTTTAATTTCTTCGATGAACTTCTCTTTTGTGTTCATTTTTTTCTGGTAGATAATTGATAAAAATTATTTGCTTAAATTTATTAAATAAAAAATTGTCATTCGAATGAACTGGTATATTGAATTAGTTACCACTTATCCAATACTAACGGCAATGATACAATTTGCTGTGCTCGGCACTCTTGGAGATGCTGTTTCTCATTGGATTGTTAAAAGGAAGATATTCTCTCCGTATGATTTTAAAACCCTGATACTGAAAATTATTGAATGGCCCATTCTTGCGGTGATGATTAAATATGCTTTTATCGGCTTTCATGGTTTTATAGATATATTAATAAACAATAATTATCTGCCGCCGCTCGAGGGTATTGGAAAATCATTTGCGATTTCGACCTCAATGAATTTGCAGTTCGGACCCTTGCTTGTAATTATGCACAGGCTGATGGATAACCTGATTGCCGGAAAACAAAATTGGAAGAACCTTGATAAAGGTTTTTATTCATTGCTCTGGTTCTGGATTCCGGCGCACACAATCACATTTATTCTCCCAAAAGAATTTCAGATTGGATTGGCTGCGCTTTGGTCTCTTGCATTAGGTATAATTCTCGGTTTTTATAACAGGAAAGCATCAGATAACAAATAAAAGACAGGTGAAATAATGAAATCAATAGAACGCTGTCCCTGGCCCTCTGATGATAAATTAATGATCAAGTATCATGATAATGAATGGGGAGTTCCTCTTCATAACGACAGAAAGCTTTTTGAGTTTTTGATACTTGAGGGTTTTCAAGCGGGATTAAGCTGGAGGACAATTCTTTACAAAAGAGAAAACTTCAGAAAAGCATTTGACAACTTTGATTTTGACAAGGTAGCCAAATATGATAGAAGAAAAATCAATTCACTTTTAAAAAATGAAAGAATTGTTCGTAACAAATTAAAGATCGAAAGTGCAATAATTAACGCAAAGGCCTTTATACAAGTGAGAAAAGAATTCGGAACATTCGATAAGTACGTCTGGAGTTTTGTTAACGGCAAGCAGATTCAGAATAGATTCAAATCGTTGAAGGATCTTCCAGCGAGAACGGAACTATCTGATAAAATAAGTGAAGATTTAAAGGAGAGAGGATTTAAGTTTGTTGGCTCAACAATTGTTTATGCACATATGCAAGCAACCGGAATGGTGAACGACCACCTGGTAAGATGCTATAGACATAAAATTTAATAGTAACTGTTAATTCTGAATTTTATTTAATAAATTTAAATGAGTATTACATATATAAATTCCAAAAACAAAAATCAGGAGTAGACATTATGAAAACAGCATCAATAATGTTTTTATTGACAATCTTATTTTGTGTTGGATCGTATGCGCAATACACTCACAACCTAACTTTTCGGGAAGCGATCTCACAGGCAGAGGAAAATCCCCAATTAATTTCAGAGGCAAGAACTTTAACAGCCCTGATGGATATTCCCCATACGATTTATCTTCCCGAGAAAATTTTCATTCAAGCAATAGCAATTGAAGATGGAAGAGTTGTGTATGCGATTTTCAATAACATTTTAGATATTTATGATAACGGCGAAGTAGCTTATTGGCAGGAAATAGTCAGCAGATTTGATTTGACAAAAGGACGCCTCCATTTTGTAAACAAGCCCACTCAAAACCCAACGCTTGGTTATCCTGTTCCACAAGCTGGCGATGGAAGTCTTGCAACAAAGATGCTTCTGGTTCCGGATTGGACAAATGATGGTGTTGCGACATTGAATGATGTAACCGGTGATTTGATAAATGCTTCATTTATCGTAGATCCAACAAACCTTTCATCGCCCAAAGAAGCAAATCTGGCTCCCTGGGGCAACATAACCGTCTCTGATCAGATTGATGATGGAGTAATAGAATATGATACTGCGGGCGCATTCATAAGATTTTTAGCTCCCGCTGGTGGAGCCAATACAAACATTCTCAACAATGTCAGAGGTCATAATTTTAGAGCGAATGGAAACATGGTTGTGTGTAATTCTGATGCCGGCAATCCCGATGCCGTTGCAGAATTTGATCAATCCGGAAACTATTTAGGTAATTTTATTGCTAATGGTTCCGGAGGTCTTGATAGTCCATTTGATATTGTTTTCAGAACATCCGATTGTCTTGTTTCGGCAAGCAGCAGCAACGCAATTCACAGGTATGATTTGAATGGCACCTATATTAATAATTTAGTCTCGTCCGGTATTTCTTTCCCACAGCAGATTTTAGAGATGCCAAATGGTAATATTGTGGTTGCTGGTTTTTCTTCACCATCGGGTTTGTATTTTTATTCACCTTCCGGGACGCTGTATAAGACATTATCTATTGTTACAGGAAACAGAAGCGCATACTTACTGCCAAATGGTAATTTTATAACCACAAACGCAACCGGTATCCACGAAATAGACAGCACTTCCGGCGCTTTAGTTAGAACAATCATAGCAGGTGCAAATTATCAATATGTGTCGCTTTATGATTATACTACTATTCCTGTTGAACTTACGTCTTTTACAGCAAATGTTATTGACCGAAATGTTGTGTTGAACTGGACAACAGCAACAGAAACAAATAATCAAGGATTTGAGATTCTTCGCTCCGCTCAGAATGACAACCATTGGCAAAAGATCGGCTATGTGCCCGGCTTTGGAACAACAACAGAACCAAAAAGCTACAACTATACAGATCAATCTGTAACCAGCGGGAAATATTATTACAGGCTGAAGCAAGTAGACTATGATGGAAGTTTCACATATTCAGGAGTAGTGGAAGTAGAGGTCTCGCTGCCAACAGAATTTTCACTTGAGCAGAATTATCCTAATCCATTTAACCCAACAACAACCATAGAATTTTCACTGCCGGTTGATGCACAGGTAAAAATAAGTGTATATAATCTTGTGGGAGAAAAAGTAACAGAAATCATTAACAATGAATTTGCAGCAGGTAATCACAAAATAGATTTCAACGCATCACAGCTAACAAGCGGAGTGTACTTGTATAAGCTGAATGCAGTAGATGTATCAGGGAAGAATTACAATTCAGTAAAGAAAATGACGCTGCTGAGGTAAAAAACTAAATTGCCAAAAAGAAAGCCCCGAATACCCGGGGCTTTTCTATTTTAAAACATTGTGTGTTATCACTTAGTACAAATTTTTCACCAGCCACTTATGAAGCGGAAGCAGATCCTTAAATATTTTAAAGATTAAATTAACAGCTTTTCCACCCGCTATTAACTTTAAGTTGTTACTTTCAAACCAGGCATAAATTCCCTCGTACAATAAATAGCCGGGATAAAGAGTGTTTGGATCGTAACCCCTTGGAGTTTTCTTAAATTTTTTTCCGCCAATAGCATAACCTTTTCTCTCAAGCGATCTTACTATCTGGTGAAGCTCTTTTGCCGAAGCAGAGCTGGAAACAACATCACGATATTTTTTTAAAAGGTGTGGAGGGAACATATAAATTCCAAGTCCCACACCCAAAAGTTTTGGCTCAAGATGAAAATAAAATCCGCTTGCATCCATCTTCTTCATCTTTCCGTTCCAGAAATATAGACCCGCATTTGTTTTATAGGGAGTTTTATCTTTACTGAAGCGAACATCCCTGTGCAGCCTGAAGATTGATTTATCAACTTTCGGAATTGCAACAATATCGGGGTCGATATCCTGCAGCTTATCTCCCATTTCAACAACAAACTGGATACAAGGCACAAGAAAATCAGAATTATATAATTCGCGGTTTGCCTCGAACCATTCGCGGCTGTTGTTCTTTGAAAGCTTTTTAAGATATGCAACGGTTTTTTGAGGAAAACCTTTAAGTGCAACATTCATATTAAATGTTTCCTGTTTTTTATTTTAAATAGATCATCTTTTTTGTTTGAATATATGCTTGTCCTGAATTCATTTCAGAACCTCTGACTCTAAGCTGATAGAAGTAGAGTCCTGATGATAGATTTCTGATGGTTGATGAAGCATTAAATTCTACTTCGTATTTCCCTGCTTGCTTGAATTCGTCAACGAGCGTAGTGATTTCATTTCCGATAATATCATATACTTTTATATCCACACTTCCACCCAGTGCTAAATCATAGCCAATCATTGTTTTTGAATTAAATGGATTCGGATAATTCTGATGCAAAATAAATTTATTTGGCGAATCTAATTCTTTTCCTACACTTACTAGAGCAGGATCCAATTTTAGAATTACTCCATTCTCTCCAGCAGCAAAACCGTTTCTTGCATCAAGGAACTGAAGATCGTACACCACAGCGCCGTCCGGAGTTTCAAACTCTTGCCAGGTTTCACCTCTATTGGCAGTAAGTAAAAATTTATAACCGGAAGCTGACCATCCTTCATTGTAAGTTCTGAAGTCAATTCTGAAGGATAAACCATAAAATGAAAGTTCTTCATAGAGCCAGTCAATGCCGGCGTTGGTAGTTTTAAGATCAGCAATAGGATATAAGCCTTCCGGATCGCCGGAAAGAGTAATTGCGTTTAGTGAATCCAAAATAAAAATATCAAAAACTTCATCTGCACTTATACCCCGTGCACTCCAATTTAAACCAGAGTTTGTAGTACGCCAGGTAACACCGGCAACGTCAATTCTTCCGCCGCAAGCATATCCAAACCGCTGATTATAAAAATTGAATCTATAAACTGGAAACCCAGAAACCATATTTGAATCTATATCAGCTTCCACCCAGCTATTTCCGCCATCAGATGTTCGTGCAATATATGAACCGCCGGCAAATCCATTGAGTGAATCAAAAAAGAAAATTGTTCTTATCAATTTGGAAGAGTCGGGAAAACTATCTGCCGTCCATTCATCTCCGCCATTTGTGGTTTTTAGAATCACAGAGGTAAAGGGAAACACGTCTTTTAATGTTAACGCCCAGCCGATGTTTTTATCGACAAAAAAAATATCCATTATAAATGTCTGCACAGTACTGTTTTGAACTTCCCAGCTATCCCCGCCATCAGTGGTCCTGATTATGGTTCCCGCCTCACCGGCGGCCCATCCGGTAAGGCTATCCACGAAATGTAAATATCTTAGAGTTACATCAACTGGCGTTTGCAGCTTCTTCCACGGCTGTGTTTGTGCAATTGATGGAAAAGTTGTACTCAACAAAACTAAAATTGTTAATATGCTGCTGAAAGTTTTTAACATACTTAAGTAGATGTTCAAGCTTTGAATTATTAACCCACTTTACACATAGGTGTCATTCCGGCGAGCGAAACGATTCCGGAATCTATGTTTATTGACTTTTTTAGATTCTGGAATAGTCCGCCAGGACTCCGTCCTTTCGAGACGAACCAGAATGACCAAGCTATGGCAGTACTGCATAACTTGAGTTATCACTGCAAAAATTAACCAGAATATCTGAAAGATAATATGTTATTTGATATACGGTAAAAAGGGGATGGCTCATTCATTTGCGAATTATTTTTCTTTTGTGAATTTTCACCGGCTTGAATTTTTCTCATTCACAATATTTAAGGAGGCCCTATGAAGAAATTACTTCTCGTTTTTCCTTTGTTGATTGTAATTGCCGGATTTTATGCCGGACATATTATTGATGACCGTGCAAAAAGCCTGCTTCAAACCATGAAACTTTCAGAAGACAACGCTAAGAACACTATCTTCTCTGATATTTCTTCAAATTCATTTTACGTTCCGGGCATTAGAGAGCTGAAGAGCATAGCTTCTAATGATCGGGTGGCACAGGTTGAGATCATTGGAAAGTATGTGAAGGACTTTACTAATACTGATGAGTTTAAGAAACGGTATAATGAATACCGGGAAATGAGAAAACCATCTCCACCTGAAGAACCGAAAACAGCGGCAGAGTTAAAAAAAGAATATCAAGAAAATATGCAGAAGAGTATTGAAGAAATGCAAAAAGCAAAGTCGGAAGCCGCTGCAGATCAGAAAACCATGTATGATGAGACAATAAAAATGCTCGAAGAGCAGTTAAAAGAAATTGATAATCCGGATAATCCTATGTTCAGTCCCGAAATGGACACATATTCAAAGATGGGTTATGACCAGCAAATGGAACAACACAATAAGGATATCACAGAGTGGGAAGCAAAATATCCAATCAACAATCCAAAACCATTAGTTAAAACCTGGCTTGAATCCTTCATTGAACAGACAAAAGATGTTGACTTCGGTGCCCAGACAGCAATTGATAAAAACAGAACTCTTTTTGTTAAGCAGGAGTATGAGCGGAAAAACAATTTATGGAAGTTATGTTACCGCGGAGGGAAGGAAACAACAGAGGCTACACGCAAATTTGCACAGAACTGGCTGAAAGAGCTTAATTAATTGTTGGGGTTTTTCCTGGACGAAAAAACATAAGGGTCATTAAGTTTCTTGGAATGGATTGTTATAATAGTTTGGCTTCTCATTATCAATGGAGGGCTTGGTGGCCAATATCTGCTTAACTGGATGGGCAACCAGCCTGATTTTACCGGAGGTAATAAAATAGATATTTCTCCCGGAGTCATGACTTGGTGGAGGGAAATATCAAAACTTGCCTGGGCAGTAATTGCTGTTGCTGTTGAATTAATCCGTGGTAAGCCCGCTAAACTTCTTTGGCCCGGATTTATTTCGCTTTCTACAATTATAATCTGCGCATTCACCGGAGTTATTGAAAACATCGGGTTCTTTTATTTGCCTAGGTATTATTCGCCACACATCTTCGCACCTTACATCAACGTTTACCTTGCCTTTCTTCCGTTTTTCGGGAAGCTTCTTTTCAACGCCCCCATTCGTAGAGTACATTGGATCGGAATTATTCTGGTAATAATAGGATTGGCGGTACCACACATACCACATTTAATCGGTTCGGGTGTAGATCCTAAAACAGTGCTTGACTCGACGGCGGTTATCTGGATAGTAATCATTAATTGCTGTCTTCTTTCGCAGCAAGTTCTCAATAACAAAACTGTTCAGACCGCATTGACGGGTGTTGGACCAAACGCACTTGTATTCTGGCGTGAAGTCTGGAAAATGATTTTCATCTCTCTTGCAATTTTTATAATGCCCCTTGTCGGCAATGTTCTACATGCAAACATGCCGACTTCAATTAATGTTAAAGAGTTTAATGAAAGAATCCTGGCTAAAACCGATGATTACAAAAAGGAAGTATTATTAAACTTTTACACACTTTCTGGTGATAAATATGTTCTGGGCAACAATATTTCCACCGATGAAGAAGCTACTATAAAAAAAATTATTAAAACCACTGAATACAACAGGTTCTTTTCACTGTTTGAGGGAAGCATCCTGCCAAACAACTGGCTTCCAATTCTCTTTGTTATTGCCGCGGGTTTAACGGGTTACATTTATAGCTTTGGGTTCTTTAAACTATCGAGGTTTTCAGCTCACTTCTGGGTCCCATACACCAATGTTTATCTTGCCCTGCTTCCGTTTATTATGATCCTCTTCGGCAAGGAAGTTACCGTTTTCCAGATTGCGGGCGCAATCGTTGTTACTGCTGGATTAATGATTGGCGTAATGGATTACAGTCGCAACAAAGTTGTGGAAATAAAAAGAAAAATTTAACAAAATAATTAATCCTGAATTTTGTTAAGTGGCCGAAGAGAGCAATTGATTTATAGTAATAGTATAAAGGCAGCCAGGAATTTTCCCTGACTGCTTTTAGCTAATTGTATGATCGTCTTCTGCTTATCAGAAGCTTGCTAAGTATTCTGTCCCATGAAGTTTGTGATAAGTGTAATATAAATTTTTGCAAACCGTGGCTACTTTTTCGTTATCATCAAAAACAGCAACACCCCTTAAACGATAAATACCAATTGGATTGCCCAGCTTGTACAGTGCAACCGCCGCAGCAATTCTCTCTTCATTGGTTTTGCCTTCGTTCAAAAGTTTAAGAAGAGGAATCATTACCTTTGATGCGTCGCTGCTTTCAAGATAGGATTCATTAATAAGATCATACATTACCAGCGCTGAACTGGTATGTAAACCAGAATTGTCGGACTCGATTCCCACGGTAAGGTTATCAACAATTACAGATTTTTTTTCTGCAGGGAAGTCGGATGCTTGTGCTGACAGAGTATGCACAACAAGAAGCGTCAATAACACAGTGAATAAAGTTTTCATTGTATGCTCCTTTTGAAATGGATAAAAGTTATCATTAATTTCGATTAGATATTAATAAAGAAAGCGCCTCAGCGCTCTTTTATAATGAAGGAGGGAAAAATAAGTTTAAGAATGGAAAAAATTAGAGCCCGGGTAAAAATTGCAGATAATGAGAAATTAATTTTCAAGATTAATTAAGTCTGTCTTGCTTAGTTTTGAATCGTCAGAATTTATAATGTTTGGAAAATCTTCAATGGAAACTCAGAACAAACTCCTTTCTGCCGCTTCAGGCTCGTTGGAATATCTTTTTAATCTTAACCAAAACGATAACACATTAATCTTAACCGACTCTTATAGTTTACCAATAGCGAATGCTTTCAAACTTGCTGCTGCTGAAAAAGGGGGCCGTGTTGAATTATATGAAATAAAAAACAGTGATCGTCCTCTTAACGAAATTCCCACAAAGCTTGAAGATCTTTTGGCTGGAAAATCTATAGTGCTGAATATTATTAAAGCATTTCCGGAAGAAATATCATTCCGGATAAAATGGATATTTAAAGTGGAGGAGAACAAAAAGATAAAAATGGGGCATATGCCAGGTATAACGGAAGATATGATGCTGCGTTCTGTTAATGTTGATTTCTTTACTATGAAATCAACTGCTGATTTACTTATTAGTGAACTAAAGGGCGCAGAGCTACTTCACATAACTACCGGTGCGGGGACTGATTTGATGCTTGGTGATAAGAACAGAATATTTACCGGCGACATTGGAGTAATTGCGGGCGAGATGTGCAATCTTCCTTGCGGAGAAATTTACTGCGCACCGGTTGAAACTAAAGCATCGGGAGTTGTCGTTTTTGATGCAAGCATTGGTGATATCGGCTTACTTAAGCAATCGCTGAAAGTTTTTTTACACAAAGGAAGAATCACAAAGTTTGAGTGCGAAGATGAAAAGCTGGCGAACATGGTTGAACAACTTTCAAGCGTTGATGAAGAGGCGAGAGTAATCGGTGAGCTTGGAATAGGTGTTAATCCCGGGGCGCGTATTACAGGTAATATGCTTGAAGATGAAAAAGCACTCGGCACCGCCCATATTGCATTTGGAAATAATGCAGATTTTCCCGGCGGCGGAAATAATCACTCACAGATTCACAGGGATTTTCTATTTTACGCACCCACTATTGAAGTGTCA
The DNA here is from genome assembly GCA_014860115.1 of Ignavibacteriaceae bacterium. Classification (GTDB taxonomy): domain Bacteria; phylum Bacteroidota; class Ignavibacteria; order Ignavibacteriales; family Ignavibacteriaceae; genus IGN2. The sequence goes on along the minus strand of JACZKK010000039.1, from coordinate 50,459 downwards.
TTTGCCGATGGAACCAAAAAATTTCTGATTCGAAACGGCGAATTTTGTTCATAGAACCAGCGCCGTTATAAAAAACTCACCCGGCAAAATAAATAGCTTCACCCGAAATCTTTATCTTATAAAATCATTCAGATTGAGCTTATCAGACACAGAAAGAGAACCATCACTTGATTTAAATGTGAAAGCAAGATTATCTGTTTTTTCACGAAGGTATCTTTTCATTTTTCTAAACATCCCGCCCGGAAAGATTTTATACGTGGCAAAAAGAGCTGTCTTTATTCCATTAAGTGTTGGGAGTCTTTTAACAAAGTTTATCCACTCATTATCCGTCCGCGAAAAAAAAATTCCATTACTGGCACCGCTGAGCAGAAGATAATCAGCGCCTTCCAGCTTTTTCGGCTCAAAGCTGTTGATCGGGATTAGTTCAGCAGCGAGCCCCCTGATAAGTAAAAAGTTTGCAATCTCTTCACCAAACTTTTTTGTAGTATTGTTATTATTCTGGACTATTATCAATGCCTTTTTCATTTTAGATCTCCTTTTATAATTGCTGGAAGAAAACTAAAGATGATGGGTCTGGAATTCTATTAATATATTATATGCGGATGATTTTGATGATAGGCAGTATATAAGAGCAGTAAGGATTAATGGGTAAGAGTTCTGTCGGGAACTTATCATAAACATTTTTGTGTGTTATACTATTCACACACCGTATAAAGAATAGTACCTGCTGCATCAATCATTAAATCATTAATGAATATAAAATCATTTATCTCTTTTAAAGACCGATAATCAGTTATAAATGAAATGGCATTTCTCTTGAAAGCTTTCTCTTTGTAATTTATATCATCAAATATTATAAAGGAGTTATTCTAATGAAGACTTTATCAATAACTATGATAGTCGTATTTGCGCTGCTCACATCATCTTTTGGACAGGAGAAGACTGGCGAAAAAAAATGGACTATTGATCCGGAAACTGGGGATACAATCTATACTGAATCCGTCATCATCTCAGAGACTGAAGACATTACCCCCCGTAGCAGTTTGATAGTAATCAACCCGCTGAAGTTTTTACTCTTCTACAACATTTCTTACTTTCATAAAATAAGCGATGGTGCTGCAATTGGCGGAGGTATTCAGTTTCCAACACCAAAAGGTATCAGCGGCTTTGGTGTAAATGCTGAAGCAAGGTTTTATCCCACAGGAAAAAATTTGCGGGGGTTTTATATCGCGCCGAATTTTTCTTACAACAGCCTTACTAATGATGAAGATGATGAAACACTCTCGATAACTTCTGTAGGCGGATTGGTGGGCTGGCAGTGGTTTCCCGGCGACCAGTTTGCAATTGGTCTGGGTATCGGAGCGGATTATTACTTCTTTACAGGTGAAAGTGATGATGAAGATTTTGATGACTACGATGGCTTCGCACCTGCACTGAGGTTTGATATCGGCTATGCCTGGTAAATTAAACTAATAATATACAGCCCAATACTGAATCCGAAATCTATTTTCCATCCGGTCATTGCGCTCCGGCAATTGGCGGGGGAAGCAATCTCCCGCTAAACTAGAATCTATCCAGCATGTGGTTCCGGCTTGCTTGCCCCAACGAAACAAATTGGAGACGTTTTTACCTCGCCGAAATTAAGACCGAAGTGAAACGAGGACAGAATCGTCTATGTGTAGCCTAATGAACGAAGGAGGATCAGACATCCTCAAGTAATTTATCAAACAGCGGGTGATAAAACCCATCCGCGGGTAGAAATTTATTTGTCGGCAACGATATCACATGCTTAGGTAAAGAATCGGGCAGAATTTTTATCCTGCCCGTAAAGATTCTATAAAGTTGCAGACATTTCTTTAGCTTTATTTCTAACGAAAGCCTGATTTAAGTTAATCAGCGGGTTAAAGTTTGCACATTTATCTGCGAATCTTTTTGCCTCTGAGCTATTGCCATCACCGGCGTAAGCTAATGCCATAAAATAAAATGTCTGCGGATTCTGCTGGCTTGATTTTTCAAATTCGCTTACTGCTTTCTTATAATCCTTATCCTGTAAGGCAATTAATCCGTTAAGTGAGTGTGCTAGCCAGATCTGGAAGGTGTTGTTTTTCTCTTCTGCGCCGGCGATAAATTTATCAGCAAACATTTTTGCTTCTGAAATATTTCCCTTCATCAAAGCAATTCTTCCCATATTATAAAGATTGAGTCTTCTGTTATTATCCTTAACCTCCCCGGCTAGATTCGATGCGTTCATAATAGATAATGCTTCTTCAAATTTTATTTTTGCTTCATCGAACCTGCCAGCCTCAAAAAGAATATTGCCCATAACATTTAAATCACCCGTCATCGCTCCGGCATCATTAATGTTTCTTGCAAGGTCAAATTGCTTCTGTATTTCTGCCAGCGCATTATCTGTTTTGCCTGCGTCAACGTACGCGACTGCTTTTGTGAAGAGTGCAAACCGTTTTTCGCCGTCGTTCTTTGCAATATCATAAGCCTTATCGCAATTAGCGACTGCTTCATCATATCTGTTCAGATATGTAAGGTTGTTGGATATCCCCATATAAGAATTGAAAAAACCCGGATTGACTTCAAGTGCTTTTTTATATTGTTCGATTGATTCGTCATATCTTCCCACCTTGGAAAGCATTTCGGCGTAAGAGTCATACGGATTCGGATCATCGGGAATGAGCTCAATGTATTTCTTAAATGCTTTTTCCGCTTCATTATAATTTTCTAGGTTCCTGTAAGAATAGCCAAGCATGTTGTATGAAGATGTATAATTCGGAGCTATCTCCGTTGATTTTTTAAGATGCTCAACTGCAAGATCGTACTTCTGCAGTCCGAAATAAAACTGACCAAGCTGTCCGTGCGCTCTTTCATCATTCGGGTAAAGCTCAACTAATTTTATTAAATGCTCTTCCTGCAATTTTTGATTTCCATCTACGCCGGCTTTTAATGCAAGAATAATCAGCCTTTCTCCTTCAGAAGCCTTGGCTGAAGATTCAACAGCTTTGTTAAGGTCTTCAAAAAATCCTTTGTTGGTGGGATTTGCAAGTGTGTGATAATAATATGCCATTGCGAACGTGTTATCTTTTGAAAAAGCATTTTCGAAGTATTGAAGAGATTCACGCTGACGCAGCTTTTCAAAAAGTTCCCGGCCCTTCAGAAAGTCATCTTTGGCTTCTGATGACATTGTTGTAACAGCTATCTTATCTTCGTCTGTTTGTCTTGCGCATCCGGATATTAATAAAACAGCAAACAGAATTACTGCTAATATAAATCCTGCGTTTGAAAAATATTTTTGCATATATACCTCCAAAATAAATTGTTGTTAAATAGTTGGTTGAATTATAACTCACCCAATCGGTAAAAAACTTAATCTGCCCGAAGCAGAGATTCAAACCATTTAGGATTAACGGTAAGTTTTTAAAGTTTGGCGAGAGATTTTTTACAAAGGACCCCGAGTTTTTTTATTTTGCAAACCCGATTCCCGGGGAGAAAAAGAAATTAAATGATGAATTAAAATCCTTTCGGGCAAATTCACGGCTGATGCTAAACAAAACCACCTAATATCCAACTTTTATCTGAGTGCTTTTCGGTTTATGTTTTGCCCAATTCAAAATTAGGATATAAAAAAAAGAGGATTAACTGCGAATGAATAAAAATATGAATGTTCTTGGAGTTGCGCCTTTCATTGCCGCACCAACATTTTTGTATCTGGGACTTGCAATAGTTATAACATATTTAAGCGGAGAAGAATTTAAAATAGCCAACAATAATTATACTTCTCTTGCAATAGCCGGTGCGATAATGATCTTTATCGGGGTGCTGATGGTAATTAGCTGTGGAAGAAAAGTGCTTAAATCTTTCAGCAGTGGTAAGCTTATGACCGATGGACTCTACAAAATTTTCAGGAATCCGATGTATGCCGCTTACCTTATTTTTATTATTCCCGGAATATGCCTGCTGTTTAACTCCTGGCTTGCTTTAACTACGCTAATTATAAATTACGTTCTTTTTTCTTTTCTGATTAAACGGGAGTATAAATACCTGCAGGAGAAATTCGGGAAAGAATACGAGGATTATCTTGCAAAAGTATTTGTAAAATTTTTGTAGTTCTATAAAATCTCCAGTCTTGTCATTCCGGTTTACCTGCCGAAGGCAGGACGTAGACCGACCCGTTTTGCAAGAATCCGGAATCTACGATTGCCTGTCCGGCGTAAAGAAGTGATGACGGGCCATTCAGATCAAGCATTGAGTCAGAAAATTCTATCCGGAAAATCAAACTATGTCAATCAACACTTGCCCATTGTTAATTGATATTCTTCTTTTAAAAGCATACTTTTTGTTTTATCAATAACTCAAAAATAGAGGAACAATAAAATGAAAAACTTTTTAACGTCCGTATTAATTCTAGCTATGTCAATGGCTTTTCTGACCTGCGCCCAGCATACTGAAAGCAAAGCAGTTCAGGAACAAGTGAGAGACGGAGTATTCATTCATATAAGTCACGGAACAGACGACCCCCACAGAATGCTTATGGGTTTAACAATGGCAGATAGAATGAGCGCCGATAAAGATGTCATTCTTTACATTGACATTACCGGTATTGATGTAGTGCTTAAAGACTCACCTGATCTGACTTTAGAACCTTTTGCAAGCTCAAAAACACTAATACAAAACCTGCTTAATAAAGGAATAACCATTATGGCTTGCCCAACCTGCCTGAAAGCCGCAGGCAAGACACCTGAAGATCTGGCTGAAGGGATAAGCGTGGCTGACAAAGAAAAGTTTTTCAACTTTACTAAAGGAAGAATCTTTACAATAGATTATTAATTTATTTGCATTTCCGGACTCTGATCAAAAATCTTATACGCTAAAAGAGAGAGGGTGTAATATTATTTTATTTGTATTGTCATAAACTACCCCAGGAAATTAATCCTGATATTTGATTCGCATTCTGTCATTGCTATCTTTTAAAGCAGGATGTTCAGATTTGTTTATGAATATCTTCAATCATTAATCTTCATCACATTAGGAGGCTGGTAAATGATAAAAAAACGAAACATGATCGGGCAGATTGGGTTAGTAATAATAACCCTTGGTATTTATGTGATCTATTGGTTCTACAAAATTTCTGAAGAAATGAAATTTGTAGGTAAGGATGCATCAGCATCGCCGGGACTGTGGACGGTTCTGCTTTTCATTCCATTCGGTGCTTTTTATTCATATTATAAATTCTCAGAGCTTTATGAAAAAATTTCTTCCGATAATTTTAACAAATGGCTTCTGTTTGTTCTGTGGCTCGTCTTTTCACCGGCAGTGTGGTTTATTGTTCAGTCTGAAATGAATAAAAAAGCAGACCAGCAGGTTACCGCGACTGTATAAACTGTGAACTATAGTTTGATTTTAAAAGCCTTCTGCAGACGGAAGGCTTTTTTATGAAATGAAAAACTTTTATCTCTACCGTGTCATTCCTGACTTTACTTGTCCCGCAATTGCGGGTATCCGGAATCTACGCCTGCCTGCCCGGCGAATCCGCCAAAGGCGGTGAAGACGGGTCATTCCGGCTTGTCCGGAATCTAAGAAAGAAAAACCGGAGGGAAGGAAAGTATTTTGTCTTACTTTTTGAGACCTGCCTGTCGTAGATTTATAGAAAGCGGGTTGTTATTTATATATGAAATGCTACTGACTGTTTTATTAACAGTTAATATCTCGAATTAAAATATTACTTTTGGCTCAACCAATCAGAATAATTTTCAGTTGTAATCACTTCGAATAGCGAACCCGGATAATTTTTTTGCCAGGCAGCAGGAGATTTAGTTTTCGCATTCTTCCATTTAAATTCATAAGCAAACAACCCGCCCTCTCTCTCTTCTACTAGATCGATCTCCTGTTTGTCATATGTTCGCCAAAAATATCTGTTGCAGACTACCCGGGAGTAACTAAGAAATTTTATGCGTTCGCTCATCATATAATTCTCCCATAACAATCTCCTGTCCTCTCTTAGAGTTACAGGATTGAAGTTTGCAATGATTGCGTTGCGTATCCCATTATCAAAAAAGTACCACCTGGAATTCTTAACAACCTCTTTTCGCAAATTCCTGCTAAAACCGTTTAGCCGATAAACAACAAAAACTTTTGAAAGAAGATCAAGATACTTCTCAACAGTATTTTTTGACATTCCAATCTGTCTTCCAAGTTCTTCAATTGATACTTCATTCCCGGTTTGATATGCAATCAGCTTAAGAAGATCAATCATCTTGGAAGAGTTTTTGATGTTTTCAAATGCCAGAATATCTTTCAGTAAATATGATGTTACAAGCTCACGAAGATATGCTGCTTTATCATCGGGATCACTGGTATTAATTAACTCGGGCATATTTCCGTAAACCAAACGCTGTAAAAGATTATCATATCTCTCTTCAAAATTTTCAAACTGCCGGAATTCATTTTCTGAAACAGGATACATTACAATCTCATACTTTCTTCCTGTTAATGGCTCGCCTGTAAGGTTAGCTATATCGAATGCGGATGAGCCCGTTACAATTATTTTCAAATCTTCAAAAGAATCCACAATCAGTTTCAATACATGTCCTATTTCTGGGATCTTCTGCGCTTCATCTATCACAAGTAATTTAGTGCTGCCCAAAATGTTTTTATAATTTTGAACACTTCTTCTGCTTAATAGCTCGTGGACAGCAAAATCCTCTCCGTTCCAGAAGATATATTTTTCCTTAACTGTTTTCAGATACTCTTTTAGAAGGAAAGTTTTTCCAACTCTTCTGGCGCCGTGTAATACAACCACTTTTCCGGGTTTTATTATATTTTCAAGTAAATTTTGAGCTTTTCTGGTTATTATCATAAAAATACCGTCAATCAACTGACGGAATTTACGTTAATTCCGTTAGTAAGTCAACTGTTTCTTAATCTCTTTGGCTATGAAGAAGAAGAAGTTAACCTGTCTGGCAGGTGGGGTGTTTGGAATCTATGAAAGAAATACTTGTCCGCCGAAGGAGGATAGGCGGCAAGGAAGTATCCTACTTGTCCGTCCGAAACGAAGTGAAGGCAGATCTGACTTTTTTAAATTATGCTTCATATATAGTAGGAGAACATTTGTTGCTTTTAGGCAAGTGTCACCATTCAAAATGCAATATCTGCACTCCATAATATTTATATCCCATAAATCAGATATTAATTAAAACCCGGGTGAGTAATTACTATTTTCTTTTCGGATTAATAAATAAAGTCCCAATTCTTTAAGGAGGCGTTATGTATAACAAGATCTTTTTTAAAATTTTATACAGTCTTATAACAATCAGTTTCATATTGATTAGTTTTCAGGCGTGCAGTAAAGAAGAAAAAAATGACCCGGTTTCACCAACACTCCACGAAAGAGGTGAGATTGTTCAATCAAATAGTTTAGGTACAACGGAGCCAGGTGATATACAACAGATTCTTACAAATGCGAACATGACAATTCCATTCACTTTAAACTATTCTGTTGAGACAATTTCAATTAATTACTCTACAACAGACGGATCTGGCAGACAGATGATTGCATCCGGAGCTCTTATGATTCCACAGGGTGGAAGCAGCTTTTCATTGGTAAGTATTCAGCATGGAACACAAACAAAAAGCAATCTTGTGGCATCAGTTTCACCGTTAAACTCAACGGAAGGTATTATCGGATTGATTATGGCATCGATGGGCTACATAGTAGTTGTTCCCGATTATCCCGGCTTTGGAGTTTCAAATGTTATGCACCCGTATACTCATGCAGAATCGCTTATTCCCTCTGTAATTGATTTAATGCGAGCCGGCAGAACCTATAGTTCACAACATCAGATAACTCTGGATGGAAAAGTTTTTCTTACCGGTTATTCAGAGGGAGGTTACGCAACACTGGTAACTCAAAGAAAAATTGAATCGGAATATTCTCAGGAATTTAATTTAACCGCCGTTGCTCCTATGGCCGGTCCGTATGATTTAAATGGTATGATGCAGACACTTTTTCAAACAGGTCAATATAATCACACAGCTTATGTTGCATACATTTTAACTGCTTATAATAACATTTATGGATGGAACCGCCTGAATGATTTCTTTAATGCGCCGTACTCCTCAAGGGTGCAAAACTTATTTGACGGATCGAAAACATTCTGGGAGGTTGAAAGCCAGCTTCCGGCAACATTTTCAGAGCTTATGAATCCCGATTTTGTAAATAACGTGAATAACGGAACTGAAATTGATTTTATCTCAGCAATGCAGGAAAACACGCTGCTCGATTGGAAACCTCAGACACCGATCCATTTCTTTCACGGAGATGCGGATGATATATCTCCGTATCAGCACTCTTTAACTGCGGTAGAAAGGTTAACAGCAAACGGGGGAACGAATATCCAGCTAACAACTATTCCCGGTGGCACTCACGAAAATTCCGGACCTACTGCAATCGTTGGTGCAATTCAGTGGTTTGAAAGTATGTAAAGATTTGAATGCTTCTCTCCTGTCATTCTGATCCGCCTCAGGCGGAGAAGAATCTCTGGTTGTCTCCCAGAGCAAGCCTGTCCTGAGCTTGCCTGTCCGGCTCTGACGGATCGAAGTGTCGAAGTATGAGAATAGCCTGTCATTGCGATCCCGCCTTAGCGGGAGAAGCAATCTAACGAGGGAATCTATGAGAGAAACAACGGAGGGAAGGAAAGTATCTTACCTGTCCGGCGTAACGGAGTGAAGACGGATTTGACTTACTGAGGTTATGCTTTGCGCAGAGTATCTTAATGTTGGCTGCTATTAGAGAAGTCTCACCTTTTGAAAGTAAAGCATTCTTTGCGTAAGGCAGATGAAAAACTTTTAAGTAATTAATTAAAGGTATACGAGTGTTGAATTTTATTTTAAGATAAGATCAATAAAGATTAACTGTAAAGTTGTTTATCAAACTCTTTTAATCTTTCAAGTGCAATATCAATGTATTCTTTACGGATAAGTTTCTGTTTCCGTGCACTCCAAGAATGTATTTTCTTTTCTAAATCAATTTCAGAAAACAAATTTTGGGTAATTTCATTAATTAACACAAAATCAACTGTAGCCAGTAGTTCCATTCCCAACGGCGATTCAAATCCTTCAATAAGTTTATAAACATTATCTAATCTTTGCTTTTGTTCTTCTGAGCAGTTGCTTTCAATAAATTTATATACTTTATAAAGCTCATTTTTATTAACGATTATTTTGTCGAATGGTTTAGCAGTCTTTTGTTTCATACCTGCGATATAGTGACCATCTAAGTCAGACAGAACGTGAGTCAAAATTTCTGAAAAAGGACCGTAAGTGCCTTTTGAAAATTTCATTTTGAGGGGTTCCCCAAATCGCTCTAAAAAGTAAACGAGTTTCTGTGCTTCCAGAAGAGTTAACTCATAACCCAATATTCTATACCTCTGCAATAATGCAACAATCATGGCACGAGTACTTGTCAATGAAGGCATTTTGGTATAAGTCTTTGTTGACACTTTTTGATAAGCAAAATCCGAAGGCTCAAATAAATAAACCTGGAGATTAGTAATAGCCTCAAGAGTACTAACAATTAGTAACCTAACATCATTCCAGTCTAATTTACCATTGCCACAACCTAGTGGGGGTAATGCTATTGAACCAATTTTCTTCTTGTTTATAAATTTCTTTAAGTCTTCCAGACCCTCTTTGATCCAAACAAGTTTAGACGGATTACGCCAGTGTTGCTTTGTCGGAAAATTAATAATGTACTTCGGGTTTGTAATCTTACCTGTTTCAGTAACGAACATTTTTCCGATTTTTATCTTGCCTTCTTTTGCAGCTTTTTCGTAAAGTTTAAAATTTTCGGGAAAGGCTTTTTTAAATTGAAGAGCCACACCGGCACCCATTACACCGTGAGTGTTTACTGTGTTTACAATCGCTTCAGTATCAGCATCAAGAAGGTTACCTTTTTTAATTAAATTGATCATATGAAGTACCATTCTCTACAAATCCTTGTAGGAATATTTAAATTTAATTCTTCAATTAGCTGATTTGTATAATCAAGTTTTTGTTGGTTAAAAAGTACTACTTCTAATATACAAGTTACATCGACAAATTGGTATACTAGTAATTCTGCCATTCGCCGGCTCCTCCTATCAGGGTCATCAATTGTTCTGTTCCAATAACGGGCATTCATGATATTCCAGTCAATACTAGTTAAATTTTGAATATTATTATACTGCGCAGTAAATGCAAGATAAGCGTGAGCATTAGTGAAAACGAATGGGCGCTCCGCTTGCTGAATTGAACGAATGTTACTAACAATATAAGCGATGTCAGATTGATTTCCATTAAAACCTGCAACATTGCCCCGAGAGATTGAATATAACATTGGAGACCGAGGTGCAAAATAAAATGGCACATAATCGTTTAGAACACCATAAGGGGCTACACGGATTCTAATACCGCCTCTGTCGTTAATCAACTGTTGATGACCAATATTAATATAATTTGGATCACAGTTTTCAGAATTTTTACTAAAAATTCCATTACGTAAAGTGAAGTTTAAATTACGATAATGTGTAATCCTAAATATTTCAGTATCAAGACCTCTGTTTGCGAATGGCATGTTAGAAACTAATTATTATCGGAATATTATTTGGATAAAAAAATATAATAGTCGCTTGAACTAAAAAAGCCCAGAGACAATTTTCCCTCTGAGGAAATCATTAGATTACCTAACACTAATATAAAAAAAGAGTTTGTGTCATACTTGGTTTGCTGAAATACGATACTGTTGCAAGTTACTTCTAGTTTGATCCGGAATCTATGAAAAAAATATCGGCGGAAACGAAAGTATCTTATCTGACTTTTGAAGATTATGCTTTGCACAAAGTATTTTAACATTATTAGCAGTTAGAGAAGTTCCTCCTTTTGAGTAGGCATTATATTTCTTTGAATCCTATTTCTATAAGATAATTGAATGTGGGATCATAAAATTTTGGTGGACGAGTAGGATCATCATCATTTCCTTCAGGAATAACAATCACCATTCCTTGACGTGCTCGAGTTAGTAATACACGATAAGCATTTTTTAAATAATTTTGTCTCTCTGGCTTTTTTATTTTCTGCCACTTGTTTCCTTTAAATGACCAATGTTGCCACTCTTTTTTTGTATAACGAAAATCGGCATCCCAAGTAACACAAACCCAATCAAGTTCTAAACCTTGGACATCAAATTCAGTAGCAACATCTTCTAAATAATAAGAAGAGCGAACATCATCCTTATCATCAAGAAACCAATGAACAGGATCCATTGGAGAACTTACAAATATCGAATGTGGTCTTAATCTCTCGGCTTGTGAAGAAACGACTATTCCATATCGCTCAGAACCACGCGCCTGAGCCTTAATCCATTGCTTTGCTTTATTCAGATCACGAGTTATTACAATAGGATATTTTGAGTTAACCTTATTCAAAGTTGATTTAGCATCTTCAGCATTTAAATCAAGAATTTGTTTTATTAATAATGAAACATTTTCTGCTCTAAAAGATCGCATCGAAACGGCGAGATGTAATGCATCATTATAATTAACACTATTTCTTCCTTCCAATATCTTCAATGCTTCACCTGCCGCATATTCACTATCCGTCAGCCTCGAAGAAATATATACATCCCAATCGTTAAAAGTATTGTGAACTGAATTTATCCATTCACTTATTCCTGCTTCTCCTGTATTAATCTCTTGACCACCACCCACCAAACAAACGACTACCGCCCAATCACTATGTCGATCTAAACAAGAAATTAAAAACTCTGGTTCTGAATGATTAAAGTTGGGTTTACTTTTTTTGCGCTTCATAAAACTTGATGTTTGCTCAAGAGTCCACGCTCTTTGTGCTTCATCAAATAATGCCACGTGTTCAACTGGTGGTTTTTCTAAATCAACAAGACACTCATCCCTAAAGTTATGTACATTTTGAATCTTAGATTTTACCGCACCAAACACAACTCCTTTTTTAGTTTTTAACCCAGCTTCCTTGTCACGTTTTACTTTATCCCTTGTTAATGCTTCTCTTAAAATTTTTACAAGCGGACCGTTCCCAGACAAAAACACACTATATAATTCATCTTTTTCATCCGAGTATTTATTTGCAATGTTTAAACCAACTAGTGTCTTTCCAGCACCCGGAACACCAGTAACAAAGCAAATAGATTTTCTTTTATTGTGTCTTGAAGAATCAATTATCTTACAAATCTCTTCCGAGGTTCTGCTGATATTAATGGCGCTTGCATCATTGCGTGATATTTCGCTTACGGAGTGCCCAAAGTATAATGCTCTTGCAGCTTCGATGATAGTTGGTGTCGGTTTGTAATGCCCACTTTCCCAAATCGCTTTTTCAATCTTTTCACCATCACAGAAGTTTAGAACGTCTTTTATGACATCTGAAAGCAAATCTGTATTACATCTAATGGGGTAAAGTATTTTATCATTGTGTGGAGTTAACTCTATTGTTGTGTAAGAAGCCTTGGCAGTTGTAGCAATTAAAAGTGGAGCAATAAACTGTTCGTGACTTGTTTCGTGAAAGTTCTTTAAGTCAAGGGCATAATCCATTACTTGATCAATTGCATATGATGTAAACTCTTTTTCCCGGACTTTGAATTCAAGAACAAAAATAACTGCACCAATCAATAAGACAGCATCAATTCTTTGCCCCATACGCGGGATTGAAAACTCTAAATAAATCGCCCCATCATTTCTATAGTTTTCTAAAACCTTTTTAAGAATTTCTATTTCTGCTACCCAGGCATCTCTTTGTGTTTGCTCAAGGCTAAATTGATTACTTAGAGCAAGAATACCAATTATTTCTTCGTTTGATAAGTTGAGAAATTCAAAAATTGTACTCGAGTAAAATGCGCGGTTCATAATTCACACTCAAATTTCTTCTCCCTCATCAATGCTTTAAGAAATTTTCCTTTCGTACCAAGAAAGCCAATGTTGGCTTTTATTTCTTCATGAGTAACTAGGGAATTTACTTTTATTCCGGGAGTAAGTTTGTGCTTTTTGCGAAGCGAGGTGGGAATCGTTACGCGTCCCCTTGTTGTTACTTTTGCCAATTTCATATAACAAACTTAACCCCAATAATTATTCTGTAAAAATCCCACCTCAACACCCCGGCACCTTCAGCCTGTTAATTATTTTCCCCTGTACTTCATTCTCATAAGTCTCTTTACACTCATAAAATCTAAATAAATATTTTATTACTCAGCATAACTTGCCGGAGAGTTACTTTTAGCCCTCTGCCTATAAAGAGAGTCAAATTGTTTTCGTAAGGCATTGCGTATTTTGTTTTGTGTACTCCCGCAGCTTCTACCTGCTCAAGAGACTGACGATGCTCTTCAATATTTCCCCCGATAATAATAACAGTTGCTGCGTTAAGGTTTTCCGGCCACCAGTACCAGTAATTATTATGCGGGCAAATAACTTTCGGCAATTTGTATTTTTTGCCGAAGTACTCAAGGGCTCCGGCTTCACCATAGTTATTGCAGTAAATAACTGTGCGTCTTTTTTCTTCTTCGGGAAGCGACTGGTAAACGCTGTAAACATTTTTTGCCAATTCTTCCCAGCCGAACATATCAGCATAAAACTGCGGCAGTTCGGTTTCGTGTCCTTCGTTGTTCGGTGGTTTTAACTCTAATGCCGATTGAAAACCAAGAAAAGATTTTATTGGAAGCAGCGGACGTGCAAGCGGTGCAAGGATAAGATTTAAAACAATAACCGGTATTACAAGCGCATATTTTAAGCGGGGAATTCTTGCATTCCATTGAACTATCATAACAGCTCCACCCGCAAACAGAATCTGAAATGCCGGGGCAAGATATTCCGCCTTGCTGTGCCAATTAATAAAAAGAATAACAAAAGTTGTAATCCAGATATATCCCAGCGGTCGGAAGATACGTGCATTTCTGTTGAAGAAGTAAAATATTAAACCGGGGATCCAGATAAAAAACGAAAACGGATTAAGAATTAAAATCATATCAAGAATAAATGAGATAGGGGTTAATCCTCCGTATTTGTGTGCTGCCGCATTACTCATAAATTCAAGATGAGCAAAATCATGGAACAAATTCCAAATTATGTACGGAGAGAATATCAGCAAAGCAATTAATGCAGCGATGTATGGATATTTTGTTTTCAGATCTTCCCGCAATGGAGTAAATATGGTCCCGGCAAACACACCGGCAACTAACCAGAGCATACTCGTTTTGTTAAGCAGCCCGAGCCCGATAACAATACCAAGCGTATACCAGAGTTTATTGTTAGAGGATTCAAGTATCTGAAGAAAAATATAGGCTGCTAATATCCAGAAGAAGAAATCGAAAACGTTCATTGAATAGATTGTAGTCATCCCAAGGAAAATAGGAGTGAGCATAAATGTAACAGTAGAAATAATTACAGCACTCCTTCCGCCGCCAAGCCTGAGCGTAAACAGTCCGAGTATGAATATTGTTATGGAACTGATAAATGCGGGAAGTAATCTTATGACAAACAGCGAATCACCAAGAAGAAATTTCCAGGCAGCAAGTATCCAGATAGATAAAGGCGGCTGATCAACATAACCGAAAGCCGGACGGTTTGCGCAGGCGATATAGTAAAGTTCATCACGGAAAATTCCATAGGATGTATAGTAAAGAGTGAAAATGTAGATAAGAAGATTAATGATGGAAATTGCCAGAATGATATTAACAATTTGCTCATATTTCTTAGCGGCCGGATTTTCAGCAACAGATTTTTTCATACGCATATTCTCCTTAAAAAATCATATCATCTGTAGTGATCAGGTACAATTTAATAATCTTCTGAGAAGAATCTAGCTATCCTGTAAAATGAGAGCATTTACATACTTATTTCATCATTTTTATTTTTGTTTCAAGATAAGACTTTCCCCGTTTTTCCTCAATCCGCCGCAGTGGATTATTTTGTGAAAAGATAAGCGACACCTCTCTCTCACGCTTACGGTTCTTATCGTATTTAGTTAATCAAGAGTGTAGTTTTGGTTTAGTTTCCAGGAAGAAATATCAGGCGGACCTGCAAGGAACTCACGAGCATCACCCATAAATTTTTGCAGGTGGGGAGTGTTCATATGTTCGCCTTTGTAGTAAGCTTCATCTGTCCATTGTTCATAAAGTAATATGTTGGTTTGGTCGGCGGGGTCAAGAAACATTTTAATGTTTACAAAGTTGGGTTCCTTCTTCACTTCAAGTATCAAAGAATTTAATGCGGTGAGAGCTTCCTCTTGTTTACCAGGCTGGGTTTTGTATTTCACAAGGACAAACAGGTCATTTTTTCCCTCGTCATCAGATGCGGTATTTTCTTTTTCGCAAGTTGTAAATAAAAATGTTATCGCCGCAGTGAGCAGGAATGTTGTTAAGGTAAGTCTCATTGGTTCACGCCTCCTTTTAGTTTTTATTTCAAAGTTAAGCACATCAAAAGTTTAACCCAACTCAGTAGTTCGTGGGAGGTTGGGGGTTGGTTGTCGATGGTTGCGAAAAACTTCGAAATTCAAGATTCGATATTTCACTTAAGGTCAGATTCCAAACTTCGTTGGAATGACGGATTCCGGACTTCGCCGGAATGACAACAACAAGATCGGGATAATTTTATAAAAAGGTTTTAATCAAAGCGGCATGTTTCTGCTGCGCATCCCTGTCGTGTCCGCCGGTAGAAGAAAAATTTATTTGTCTTTTGTCTTTCAGCTTTATTGCAAGCCTGAAAAAGGGGTCACCTTCAGAATCAACAGATTCATTAATTATGATATCTTCAATTTCACTCAGCTTGTAAGTTTCGGTTTCATCTTTCAGCAAGCCTCTTCTGTTTATGGTGACCGCATCTATACTTTTATCAAACGTGATATAAATTCCGGGGTGTGAGTAGATAATCCAGATACCTGCAGCGACGCCTGAAAGCGATACAATCCAGGCTCCAAGTTTTTCCAGTTCATTTATTTCATTGAGGTTTATGAATAGGCCGGACAAACCCAGAACAAATGTTCCTGCTATTGCCAGAAAGAAAAAGCCAAGCAGCCAGATGCATCCGGCGGAATCTTTAATGGTAAGTTTTATGGGAGTATGTTCTGTAATTTTCATCAGTAATGTGTTTTGCAAAGTTAGTAAGATTTGCTCGTTTCTTAATATTAAAGGTTTGTGTGCGAGGGGGAAGAGGCGAGAGGTGGGAAGTAAGAGGTGAGAGGCTCTCGAAAGGAGAAGCCAGATTCCGGACTTCGCCGGAATGACAGTATTCGGACAAGTTCATCTGCCGTACCGATTTTGGAATGGAACAAACAATTGATCAAAAACGTTTGTAACTTATGTTAAAATAATTTTCACCTAACCTTAAAAGGCAATCTATGAAAACAATGATTTTATTCGGCACAATTCTCTTTTCTTTATCAATCAGCTATAGTTCTTTAGCACAAACAACAATATCTTCTGCGGATTTCATACCGCTGATCGGCAATTGGTCAGGCACATTAACGTATCTTAATTATTCAGATGGTACACCCTTTTCAATGCCCGTAGAATTAAGAATTGTTCAAACAGAGGAAACAAATAAATTTACCTTCTACTTTTCATTCCCTGATGAACCGCAAGCTAATTCCGAAGAGACAGTTTCTATATCGGACGGCGGCACTATGATAAATAGTGAGCCGATAATATCTAAACAACGGCTTGAAGGTGGAAATCTTGAGATAGTAACTGAGTCAAAAGGTACTGATGATGAATTACCTGCTACTATCAGACGGACTTATATTATTGGAGCAGATGTTTTTGTAACCAGGAAAGATGTTCAGTTTGTTGGTCAGGATGAATGGCTCAACAGGAATGAATTCAATTTTAAAAAGGATTCGCAAGAAAAATAATCAGGAGATTCATTCCGCCATTGGCGGACAGGCGTTTCGCTTTGAATGACCCATCTTCGTCTTTCATACTTTGACGAAGCAAGCATGCCTGCCCTGAGTTTATCTAAGGACTCAGGATGACAAGATAGAGATTGCTTCGTCACTTCGTTTCTCGCAATGACAACACCGTGGTAAAACAAAAAAAATCCGTCCCGATTTTTTCGGGACGGGCTTACAGAACTTAGAACAGAATATTTAATTAACTGATGCATGACGAATAAATAATTCACGTAAAAAATAGTTATCAATAGAGATAAAAACACTTTTTAATTGGTTTGAATAATTCTTCTGAACCTGTAATTTGTTTTCAAGTCTATTATAAAAATTCTGTTACAGCTTAACTTGATTTTTAATTTGGGGGTTATTGAGATGAAAACATCAGCAAGAATATTCAGGGGCCTGTTATTATTTGCAGTAATTATTTCTTCTTCCTGCAGTGACGAGCCCACCGGTCCGGGAGATGTATCATACAACTGGCCAATTTCAACACCCGAAGAACAGGGGATGAATTCCCAGCTACTAACACAAGCTATTTCTCAAGGCGGAAATCTTGGATTTGTTGATTGCATTCTCGTAATCAAA
The DNA here is from genome assembly GCA_014860115.1 of Ignavibacteriaceae bacterium. GTDB lineage: Bacteria > Bacteroidota > Ignavibacteria > Ignavibacteriales > Ignavibacteriaceae > IGN2. The sequence goes on along the minus strand of JACZKK010000039.1, from coordinate 32,927 downwards.
AACGGATACATAGTAGCGGAGAATTATTACAACGGTTATGACAAAGATACTCCTCACGATGTCAGGTCTGTTTCTAAATCTTTTTTATCTGCTCTGACCGGCATTGCATTGCGGGATGGACACTTAGATAGTCTTGGATTAAAGATGCTGGACTTCTTCCCCGAATATGTTTATCAATCAATCGATCCAAGAAAATATGATATCACCATCAGGCATTTGTTAATGATGCGAATGGGAATTGATGGAGATGAGAATATTTATAATCAAGTGTATAACAGTTCCAACTGGGTAAAAACAACAATTGAGCTTCCGTTACTATATAATCCCGGTTCCAGATTTTTATACAACACTTACCAGACACATCTTCTCTCTGCAATAATTACTAAGGCAAGCGGGATGAGCACAATGGAATTTGCAAAAAGATTTTTATTCTCAGAGATGAAAATTGAATGCAACGAATGGCAGCAGGATCCGCAGGGTTATTATTTCGGAGGAAACAGTATGGATTTCACACCAAGGAATATGGCAAGGCTTGGTTATCTATACTTGAACAATGGCAATATGGATGGAAAACAAATTGTTCCAGCAGAATGGGTTGAAGAGTCGTTAACCAACTTTACGAATTTTAATAATTCTACCTGGGGAGATTTAAATGATGTTAACTATGGCTATCTCTGGTGGCTCGGAAAAATAAAGGGCCACAAAGTTTTCCTGGCCATAGGACACGGCGGTCAGTTTGTTGTAAATATTCCTGATCTGAATATGATTGTTGTGACTACAGCGGAATGGCAACTGGATTGGAATACCGCAGACCAGCACGAAAGAGCCATACTGAGCATAGCCGCAAATTATATTTTTACGGCAGTTAATTAATTTAATCATTCGGCTGTACCGAATTGTTTTGTTAAAAGTGTGACTGGTAAGAGGCAGGAAGAAAGAAGTTCGAAATTCAATCTCTTATGAATGAAGATTATCTGCAATCCGGCATCTGGAATCTGGTATCCCCGTCTTCGTCTTTCAGACTTCGCCGAGGCGAGCAGCATCCAGTATCATAGATTGCTTCATTTCACTCGCGATGACATTACTACTCCGGGATCTGGCATCAAGAATCAAGGAACTAGCATCTGGCATCCGGAATTGAGTATCCAGAATCAACCATCAAGTATCCCGCCCTCATTTCATTCTTCACACTCAACCTTAACTGAAAATCCCAGATTATCTCCGTATTCACGATTCCATTTACCATGACTGGTTAATCGGTAGTATCCATTACCTTTATATATGTCAGGATTATGGACTGCACAAAATATCAGTTTTCCCTCGTGCTGATCCGGAATTTTAAAATACTCAAGAAAAACAAAAAAGTCCCCGGTAGTTGCGATATTTTTTCTTTGCAGATCTATTATGTATTCACCAGTTGAGTTTATATCAATAAAAATTTGTTCGTTTAAAATATTTTTATCGGGCAGACCATCTTTGATGTTATATACATTCAGCCGCACAGTAAAGTAATCGTAAGTAAATTCGCCAACATAAAATCTTAATTCCTTCAAATACGCCTTCTCAACATCTTCCGGAAGTTTAATCATTACGCCTATTTCCGTGCCCAGATTTTTTGAAGGAAAAGAATTACCGTATGGTGAATTTGGCTCGCAGAAATTTCCCAGGGTATAGGTTTCAAGATCAATTGGTTTGACAATTATTTCTTCAAGCTGATAGATTTTTGGTTTTAATTCGATCTTAACCTGATCAATACCTTTTAAACTATTTTTTAATTCAGCGATCAAATAATTTTTACTCTCATACCCAATGCAGGAAATACACAACGTATCTTTATCAAAGTCATCGCTCAATTCCATCTCGAAGAGTCCAATATTATTCGAAACAGTTCCAACATTTTTACCTGGAATCCCGATATTTGCATATTGTATTGGAAGTCCGCTTTCAAGATCTGTTAATTGACCGGAATAGATCTGTGAATATGTTTTAGAAGAACAAAAACATAAAAATAGTATTGCTATGAGATATTTCACTTTTATACTCTTTTTGTTTGAAAAATTAGATCACTTTTGAAATTATCGCAGCAACAGCAAAAACCAGAGCAATATTAATTGCTATAACCCAATGATAAAATAAATGCCCAACCCTGCTTGTTTCTTCTAAAGTAATTTTCTTATATTGATGAGCATAAACCGGAAACATTGCATTTATGAAAACAAAATTAATCTTTTCCCCTCTTTTCATAAGTTCATTAACCATCATCATACCTGATACTATAAACCAGATAACACCAACACCGGCAATTATGGCAAAGAAAATTGTAAGATTCATTTTGCACTCCTAAGAATTTGATTCAGACTCACTTTAACATCTCAATTGCATACTCAAGTTGTTTATCTCTTCCTGCTAAAATATCTGCTTCGGTTTGCTCAACACGGATATCTGGAGGTACACCAAGCCATTCCCACGGAAGTCCATCATAGCGCCGGATATCAATAAAACCAATCTCAATTGATTTTCCGCTAGGTAAATAATATAGACTCTCATCTCCACCACCAACTGAACCACCACCAGTTGTGTCACCAACTGCAGTTACGTGTGGAAGCTGCTTTAAAATTTCTGTTGTAAACTCACCAGCACTAAATGTTGAACCATTTATTAATACCACAACCGGATTTCTATACTGAAATGGGCCCGATGGCTGGAAAGGAGGTAGAACCCATTTTTCACCATAAGTGTAAGCATCGTTTCTTTCAAGCGGCTCTGTTAAAAACCGGGTGACAACTGCTTCTATATTTTGATAATCACCACCTCGTTTTTGTCTAATATCAAGAATTAATCCCCTGGTGTTTTTTAGATATTCCAGAACGCCAGGAAATTCGTCTATCAGGTAAGTTTTATGAAAATCGGAAAGAAAAGCATAACCGATATTCCCCGGCAAAATTTCATACTCAACAGAATTGCTTTCAGTTAATCGCAGTTCTTTGTCAAAATATTTTCTTATTACAAATGGGCTGTAAGCGTGACGGTCTTTAAAATGTCTTTGTGGATAATAAGGATAAACTTCACCGCCGCCCTTTGTCCGGTAATAAACATGCCCGTCTTTAAGTTCAGCTAACAAATCCCGAAGCACAAGATAAAATTCATCTCCTTGGGCGGCTTCAGCACGAGGACGGTAAATTGTGTATATCGAATCCCAATTAATTTTCTTGAATTCAAGGTAAGGGTAAACATCTTGAATTCTTTTCCATGCTGCTTCAAAGTCCTGAACGTTCAAATTTGTTTCAGGTTCAGTTACAACCAAATCTTTGCAGGAGAGAATTATTAGAAGGCATAGAACGGATAGAAATGAAATAATCTTTTTCATCTGATCCTCCTCCTAAAATCCATAAGTTAATGTGAACACAACATTATCGCTTGCAGAGAGAAGCGGTTCCCACGAATCTATTCTTGTAAGATGAAAAAGGTAAGCGGCTTTTATTGATAAGTTATCCAGCAAATAATATCTTGGTCCAAGAGTGAACACAACATTATTTGCCGAAATTAGTGTTAAAATCTTTGCCGGAGACTCATCATTTTCCTCCATATCTACCATACGGAATCCAAAAGAAAGAATATTAAAGTCAAAAGTCCCTTCAATATTGAAATCATTCCACAGCTTATAAAACAATTGTGAGTTAATACCACCAGAAATCAGGAGGGCAAAAGATTGAGCATAATCAAATCCTGAGACTGCGATGTTTTGCTCATTGAAGTAAAAGAATAATTCAGTTGAAGGACCAAGGTACAGGTAAGTATCATTATCAAATAAAGTGAATTTTGGTAAAGCATAACTGAAACCCTGGTTTAGTGTAAACTGATAAATATCTGAGCTTACATTATTATTTTTTATTTCGGAAGAATTACCAAAATCAATTTTAAGATGATAAACATAATTTGAATGTTGATTAGCCCAGGTAATGCTGTAGTAGGGAAGCGAGCCGGAATATTTTTCCGTTGAAATGTATTCATCGGTCACCGCATAACTTCCGATACCATATTCAACTGTAATACCTTCAGGGAAAATTGCGTGATGTTGTAAGGAGTCTTGCCCTAACAGACTACCTGTGAACAGCAATAATAATACCGCCAGAAAAAAGTAAAAATGATTCTTATTCATATTGTTCTCCTTACATTAAAGCGCAGTTATTAGTTTCAGATTTTATTTTATTTACCGTCCCAATTCTTCAATTTTCCTGATTAAATCTTTATCATCTGTTCTCTCTGCAAGCAGCAAAGCTTTATCCTGCCAATATTTAGCTGATTCGAATTCGTCACGTAAATAACACGTCTTTGCCAGTTCCATAAAGGATAGTATGTAGTTTAAATTATATTGATCCATCAAGATTTTAGATATATGATCTTCGTTGTACCAGTTGTACTCTAAATAATCCAGCCGGAGGTTATGTTCAAGGTTCTTTTTTATTAGTTCTATATTATCTATGGGTTCATCGCTATATGTATAATCGAGTCCTGTTATAAATAATTTATCCTGTATTTCCTTTGTGTATTCTTCGTAAACAGTTGGCGCTATATGTATAGGAATTTCAGGATATTTATTTTTTATTGACGAAATTAACTGCTTTAAAAAAATTGAAATATCTTCTTTATTCAAAATATCCAAATCTATTTCGATTCCTCTTTCACCAAGCTTCATTTTTAAATAATCACGCAATACAAAAACAGTATGGGCATTTAGAATTGTAACATCCTGACGAATGCCCTTAGCTTCCTGAAGAATCCACGCCGGGTAATTGTCGTTATCTCCATTAGTAAACAGGATAGAATTCGTTTCTGTTGAATTAAGCATATTGAAGTTGTAATCATAAAGGCCAGAAATAATGTCTTTACTGGCGTATAGCTTCTCACAAAACTTTTTCTTTTGTGTGTTTAATCCATTTAACTCAGAGTATTGAATGAACTCCCAATATAAATCTGCACAATCCGGTTTTAACTGATAAGCTTTTTCTAAATATTTAATCTCACGGTCACCGTTGTAATACTGTAGATAAGGGTACAGGTATGAGTCGTCAATATGCTCACCTATTTCATCAACTATTGAGCGAAGAAGTTTTGTTCTATCAGTTTCATCTGTTCCCATTCTTGCGTACCTTGCGGCAAAATAATAATTACGCCACGCTTCTTCATTCTGTGGATTTTTAAGTATTTCAGATTTCCATAGATTTTCCTGGTGTTCATACCAATCTTTAGATTCAATGACGTAGCAGTATCTGTATACTTGTTGTGTTGTCTGGACAATGGAAGAGTCTTTTAGAACAAGAGAGGGGTCTTGCTGAGGATGAACACTCGCTGTAAAAAATAACATGGAGACCAGAGAAATCAAATGATTTTTATTCATTATCTCCTCTCACTGGTTTTTAAAAAATAAATGACTACAAAAATATATCAAATTCAAGTCGAATTTTTCGGGGTAAGCTCGCATTTGTTTTTCCAGTTCATACTATTTCAAATAAACCATTTTTTTTGTTTGAACAAAATTGCCTGCTTGTAATCTGTAAAAATAAATTCCGCTTGGCAAGGACAAGTCACGACTTGTCCCCACAGAGCTAAACTCAATCTCATAATTACCGCAAGATTTTTCTTCATTAATTAGTGTTGTGATTTCATTTCCTAAGACGTCAAACACTTTTAATTTCACGAGCAGAGACGCATCGCTATATGTCTCTACGTCTGTGATTGTAAATTTTATTTTTGTTGATGGATTGAAAGGGTTTGGATAATTCTGATAAAGCAAAAATCCATCGGGATTAATTGTAGGGTTATTTCCGACATCAGAAGTAATTTCAAGATTCTCCCACCATCTGATTTCGTGATACATATATGTCGCCCCGAGAATATCGTTATCTCCATCTTCATCCAGATCAATAACAAAAAGTTTTACTAAATCGTATGCATAAGGGACGAAGATATGTTCCGTGAAATTATGGTCGGTGCTGTCATTTAAAAATATAGATGCAACAGAACCTGCAGAAGAAGAAAATGTTCCCCAGGCTACTGCAACAATATCAACATGACCATCTTTATCAAAATCTACAATTACAGGTGAACGAGCCCCGGGAAAGTTTTGACGAATTGTATGCAGGATTAAGCTGTCGTTTACATTTTCAAACCAGGTCAATTCCTTGTTGCCGCAATTAGTTACCGCTAAATCAATATCGCCATCGGAATCAATATCTCCTGCCTGTACAGAACTTGCTTCGCCCCAGTTTGAAATAACAGTATCTTCAGTAAAAAATTCATTTCCATCGTTGCTGAAAATTATAACATCACCTGCTTTCGCGGTGGCGACTATATCATAATCTCCATCTGAATCGATATCACTTACATCAGCAAAATTGGCGCCTGACCAGTTTTCTTTAAGAAGATGTTCGGTAAAATTCTGGCTGCCGTCATTTTCAAACCACAGAATTTCATGACCTTTGCAAGATGTAGCAACTATATCTAAATCCTGGTCTTTGTCAATGTCAAATCCGAAAACAAAACTTGGTCGGTACATACTATCGGTTATAATATGTTCAGTAAAATTGCCGATGCCGTCATTTTCAAACCAGGAAATTTTATTACCGGTAAAAGCGGTTACGATAATATCATAATCATTATCTGAATCAACCTTTTTTACATCCAGCACCCGGGCACCTAAAAAATTATTTTGGATCACATGCTGTGTGAAATTCTGGTTTCCATCGTTTTGAAGCCATGATACATGATTCCCAGTACAACCTGTGGCGGCAATATCAATATAACCATCTCCATTTAAATCCTGTGCACCCAAACAGACACCTCCTTGTATGTTTTCAAGAATGACGTGTTCTGTAAATTGCAAATCTGTCGGATAAGATGAAAACAAAGCAAAAAAACTAATCAGAACCGTAGTAAAAATTTTCATGACTGACTCCTTTAATTAAGTATTAATATGATTAAACATCATTTTAATAATATGAGCTTGTTGGTTATGCTATGTCTATCCGCTGAAAGCCGGCAGAAGTAAATCTCCTTGCTTACCTTCAAACCATTGCTGCCGCTTTCATTTTACTCCTCCAGAGATTTTTGGTTTTGTGATGAATATAAAATAAGATGTGATATACCGCATACGCCTCAAAAATATTTTGTACGGTAGAAGAAATATTTGGCAGGTTGTTTTTTGAACAACAATTAATATTTGGCAAGTTAAAGTGTGAAAATTCCGGCCCGGAGGCCGAAATGATTCCGACAAAGTCGGGATCGTAATGACGGAAGGGCTTAAAAATAAAAAAGTCCGGCGGTTGCCGGACTTACAGAACTTAGAACTGAATATTTAATTAACTACGTGCTTTAGCTTCATTAACTACGATATTTCTACCATCTATTTCTGAATTGTTCAATGCTTTTATAGCATTGTTTGCATCTGAAGAACTCTCCATCTCAACGAATCCGAATCCTCTTGATCTGCGTGTGTCGCGGTCTGTAATAACTTTTGCAGAAACTACATTACCATGTTTTTCAAATTTTTCCTTTAACTCTTCGTCGTTAACCGACCAGGGGAGAGAACCCACAAATAACTTAGTGCTCACTAGAACCTCTAAAAAATAATAAATAAATTCCGGTCTATTTCCGGAGGGCACAAAACTAAAAATAATAGTTGCCATATGCTAATTAATTCTGTAAAGGTGCGTTTAATTGAATATTTGAAGTCCTATGGGAATCTATTATCGGGCAGCCAGTATCCGGTATCTAGTAAGCTAGTATCCAACCGCAAGGCCCCCGCCCCTTGAATCGGAGGCACCGTAAATGATTTTATTACTCTGGTCGATCATTATTCCTTCTGCAATTCCGATTATGCGATTTTCAATATCAGCATCCCAGAAGAGGTAACCCATTTCAGTCAACTCTTTCCTCACTTCTTCTTTCAATGCACCCATCTCATAAAAAATTGAATCAGGCATCCATTGATGATGAATTCTTGGTGCCTCAATGGCTTCCCGGATGTTCATATCAAAGTCGATACAATTCAACATTACCTGCAGCACAGTTGTAATAATCTGCGAACCACCTGGTGAACCGATAACAATGAAAGGCTCACCATCTTTTAGAATTATTGTCGGTGTCATTGAGCTGAGCATTCTCTTTTCCGGCTGGATGGAGTTTGCCTCTGTGCCGAGAAGTCCAAATTGATTCATTACACCTGGCTTACCGCTAAAGTCATCCATTTCATTGTTGAGAAGAAAGCCAGCTCCTTCAACAATAATCCCGGAACCGAATGACGAGTTGATGGTTGTTGTTGTACTCACCGCATTTCCATAAGAATCATAAACAGAGTAGTGGGTTGTCTCGGTACTTTCGTAAATGGGAGAAATATCAAGACTTTTAATTTCAGAGGAGGGGACAGCTTTGTTCTTCGCTGATTCAATTCTATCAAAAATACTTTTAGCATATTCTTTTGAGATAAGCTGATCTTTTGGAACGGGATAAAAATCCTCATCACCCAGATGATATGTTCTGTCTGCGTAAGCATACTTCATTGCTTCAACAATATGATGAATGTATTCGCTGCTTCCCCGTGCCATATTTTTTAAATCGTAGTTTTCAAGAACGTTAAGCATCTGCACAAGCGCAATTCCACCGGAGCTTGGCGGAGGCATTGAAATAATTTCAAAGCCGCGATACGATCCGGATATTGGTTCTCTCTCCACCGGCTGATATTTTTCAAGGTCTTCGAGGGAGAAATATCCACCCAAAGAAGTTACTTGTTTAACAAGAAGCTCAGCAACTTTTCCTTTGTAGAATCCGTCTTTGCCTTTCGCTTTTATTTGCTCAAGTGTCCAAGCAAGGTCAGATTGAATAAATAATGCTCCGGTTGAATACGGCACATCGTCTTTTGTAAATATTTTCATTGATGATGGATACTTCGAAAACAGCGGGATCGTATTGCTTAGATAAATTGAGTCTCTTCTTTCCAGTTTGAAGCCTTTCCTTGCAAGATCAATTGCGGGTTGGATTACTTCAGCAAGAGTCATCGTTCCGTATTTATTAAGAGCAAAGATTAAACCCGCCACGCTCCCCGGAACTCCTGCTGATGTTGTCCCGAACTGACTTAATTCCGGTACAAACTTACCAGCTTCGTTCAAATACATAACCCTATGTGCTGATAGAGGCGCTTTTTCCCGGTAATCAATTGTAATGTTTTTTCCATCAACGAGGTGAATGACCATAAATCCGCCGCCGCCGAGATTTCCAGCCGAAGGATATGTAACAGCAAGTGCGAATCCGACTGCGACAGCCGCATCAACTGCATTGCCGCCTTTCCTTATTATTTCGACTCCAACTTTTGAAGCATAAGAACTTGTTGAAACCACCATTCCGTTTTCTGCAGTGACCGGCTGCGGTGGTGTATTACATGCGATCTGGACAATGACCAACGCTAGTAGTAGCACAGATAGGAATATCTTTTTTACAGAATACATTACGTGGTGTATAAATTATTTTTTAAATGATCAATATCTTGCTGCAAAAATAAACCCTTTTCTTCTTAATGAACACTGGTTTTTTGTGAAAATTCCGGATGATCTTTCCGATTTTCCTATCCTCTTCAAGCAGTTTTTACTATCTTCCCGCTAAATTTTTTTGAAAATTAAAGTGGATTACAGATATGATTAACAAGCTGAACTTTATCTTCACAACAATTTTATTTATTTTTTTATTTGAGAGTAATTACCCCTGCACAAACTTTATTGTAACTAAAGGCGCAAGCGCTGATGGCTCGGTTATGATTTCTTATACGGCTGATTCATTCGGATTTTATGGAGAGCTTTATCATTTTCCCGCGGCTGTATATTCTGATGGTGCCTGGCTTGAAATTTATGAATGGGATTCGGGTAAATATCTTGGAAGAATTCCACAGTCGGAAATTACTTATAATGTTATTGGCAATATGAATGAGCACCAGGTAGTGATCGGTGAAACAACTTTCGGCGGAAGAGAAGAGCTTGTTGATCCAAAAGGATTAATTGATTATGGAAGTCTGATGTACATTGCACTGCAAAGATCAAAGACGGCACGCGAAGCAATTAAAGTCATGACTGACCTTGTTGCTGAATTTGGATATCATAGCTCAGGCGAATCATTTTCCATTGGCGATGCAAACGAAGCCTGGATACTTGAGATGATTGGCAAGGGCGAAGGAAACACCGGAACAGTTTGGGTTGCTGTAAGAATTCCCGACGGATATATATCGGGTCATGCAAACCAGTCGCGCATTACAACAATTCCCTTGAACGATCCTGACAACTGCATTTATTCTCCCGACGTAATTTCTTTTGCAAGAGAGAAAGGCTACTTCAGCGGGGAAGATTCAGATTTTAATTTTTCAGATGCATACGCTCCGCTTGATTTCGGTGCGATAAGATTTTGTGATGCTCGTGTGTGGTCATTGTTCAGAAGATGTAATCCCGAAATGGAGAATTACAGTTCTTATATTAAAGGAGAATCATTAGAGAGAATGCCACTTTATGTTAAGCCAGAAAAAAAAATATCTGTGCACGATGTTATGCATTTAATGCGCGACCATTACCAGGGGACAGAGCTTGATATGACGGTTGGAGTTGCCGCAGGTCCTTACGAAATGCCGTACAGATGGCGGCCATTAACATGGCAATATGAAGGTGAAGAATATTTTCACGAAAGACCAATCTCAACTCCACAGACTGGATTTTCATTCGTTTCTCAGGCAAGATCACATTTACCGAATGAAGTCGGGGGCGTATTCTGGTTTGGTGTTGACGATACCTACTTCACTGTTTACACACCAATGTATGCATCAATGACAAGAACGCCCTATAACTTTTCAAAGGGAGTTGGCTCGATGTCAAAATTTACCTGGGATGCTGCATTCTGGGTATTCAATTTTGTTTCAAATTTCTCATATCCGAGATTTTCTGTTGTGATTGATGATGTTAAAAGAGTGCAGAATGAGCTGGAAGGATATTTCATAGCACAGCAAAAAACAATTGATGAGACAGCCTTATCATTATTAAAAAGCTCTAAAGGTGAAACGGTTGAATATCTCACAAATTATTCAATTGGTTCTGCTGAGAAAACTTACAAACGCTGGAAACAGTTTGGAGAAGAGCTTCTTCAAAAAAACATTGACGGGATTTCTAAAACGGAATTTTTTACTCCAAAGAACATTGGTTATCCTGATCAATTTAAGAAGAGAATTGTTGAAGAGCCCGGCGATAAATTTAAGATGAAAGAGATAGTAATAGATAAAAATCTCGCATATGATCAGAATATGAGTAAAGCAGATCAGCTTGTTCTTGAAAGAAAATACAGCGAGGCAAAATCTCTTTACTTAAAAGCGCTGGAATTAAAACCAGAAGAGGAACTTCCAAAACAAAAAATTGAAAAGATAGAATCTATACTTAGCGCAATTGATCAAATTCACAACAGTACTTTTTGAATTGATTTATTATATGCCGGATACTTTGGTGACGGGAAGAATTCCGGAGAGATCAGAAACATTAATAATGCAAAAGTAAAAAAACGCACTAACGTGCGTTTTAATTCAAGCCAGTATAATAGAAGATTTATAAACTCAGGCTGACTCCGGCATTAATGAATATTGATCTGGATTTTCCAACATCAAATGTGGAAACGCTTGAAACATCAGTTAATGACCACTCGTATTTTAAGTCAACAAAAAACATTGAGATATCGAGACCCGCACCAAGGAACACTCCCCAGTTTGCACTATTAAAATCATCCTTTGTTAATTCGAAAGCGTCAACTGTTGTAACTATCAGTACGGAAGCACCGCCAAAAGCACGAAGTCCGATTAGGGTTGCTTCTTTTTTTAAAAGATAATATCCAATTATTGCGGGAATACGGATACCGCTTATCTCAGTGTTGAAAGTTATTTGATCATCGTCTGAGTTGTATTCATTGCTTTTGTAAGTCCAGAATATTCCCCCCTCGCCATATAATTTATCGCCCATCAAAACTGTTCCACCGATCTGCCAGCCAACCTTTGCGGAAGTCTCTCCTGATGCCGGATCGTCGGAAAAATCTGTGAAGTTAATACCTATAGCTGGTTTTATTTCCAGTTGTGCAAGTGAGATATCTGGTAATAAAACAAGACAGAGTAAAAAACCATATGTTAAAAATTTTTTCATTTTGTAATATCCCTCTGATAATTTTGAAAGTTGTTATTATTTTTAATTCAGAAAGAAAAATATTGGAGAAGAACAGGTTAATAATTGAAAATGCAAGCACAATACCACCTATGATCAATCTAGGTTTAAAACAAAGTATAAAATTAAACTAGATAAATATAAAAAAGAGATAAATCTTTATCGTTAAAAATAATGTCTCCAATCAAAGACAAGTCTTATTCCAAGGCTCCATACAGTCTCAAGCTCTGGTGGGGTTGTAGTTCCCGTCGCCGATTCCAAAACCATAACATTATGAGGAAAATCGGCGGCTCCATAGATCTGAATAAAAAGTGACGATCTCTGATCTGCATCGAATGATCTGAAAGGTCTGTATTCCACAATTGGGAATTCAAGCTGAGTTGAACGGTAAGAGATAACAAATACATCTTCAATACCATTTTCACCAGTGGAATAAGTGACTAATGCATCCGGTGTTTTTGTTCTTCCATACAGGTAAACAGCTACTTCTCTTCCTAGTACGAATTGAAAACGGCCAAATGATGTTTCAATACCTCTCTGCCAGTGAATAAGTCCGCCGTTAACAGCAGAAACACCCACGCTAACTAATGCTTCCTGATCAATAAAGAATAAGACAGGAGCAAGTATTAAAAGATCTGCCGGGAGTAAATAAAATGGCAGTCTTAATCTGGCACTGAAAGCAGATCTTCCGGGAATTGCCGCATATATATTTCCATAGGCCTGGAGTTCTGTAAAATCCAGCACTTCTGTAGATGAAGAAGCATCCTGTCTATAACCCGCATCAATGAAAAGAAGCCCGTCTCCAGATTCATTTATTACACCATCAAGTCCTACTCCAAATCTGGCAACCATTTCCAGTCCACCAATAACACCAATGGTTTCTTGTCCATTTCCGAAGCCTCCAAAAATTAATGAACCTCGAGCCGCAGGTGAAAATCCAACAAACATTCCCACCTCAGCCCTGAATCTTGGTAAATCACCCAAACCTTGTTCAAGAGCAGGTACTGGAGTTTTTAATATTACTTCTACTAATAGCTTGTCAAAATCAAGATTTGTTTTGTGTGCGGGTACAATGTTGTTCTTACAAACATTTAAGCTGTCAGGAGAAAAAATTATATTTTCACTATAATTATTAAATGCAGAATACTTACCACTGACTACATCAAGAAGTTGTATAACACTCAGACGAACAGCAAAAGCTGCTCTTTCAGCATCCTCTGCTCTCATCCACGCATCACCTGTTAATACAGCATTTTCTCCATCCCAGGTACTGACTTTCAATCCTCTTTCATTGTAATAGTCGTGAGTTCCTTTTCTCTGCGAGGCGTCTCCCCAGGTTCCTGCAACATGTCCGGCCGCAAACATATCCTGGAGAAAATGAATTGCATAAGCCTCATCAGCAAGCATTGCAAGAGTTAGTGCAGATTGTTCTTCGGGAGTTAAATTTTCGTTTGCTAATCTGGATGCTTTTAGAACAGCATTATAGTGATACCAGGCATATGCACCTATCGCATTTAATTCTTCACCTTCTTTTGTGCAAGCTAAAACGTATGAAAGCGCATCCATATTAACATCTGGAAGTGAAAGAAGAAAATGGACATTGTTGGACCCAGCTCGCGTTGCGTATTCAGGATCAGCTCCCTGTAATTTTATATCTGATTCTCTAACAGAATTAATACGCCTGGTCCTGTCTTTAGAAAAAGCAAGATCGATTTTTAATTGTGCTGTAATATCTGCAACAGCCAATATCCAATCTGTTTCAAGAATGTTTTGCAGCAAATTTTCTGCTGAGCAAGAATGGTCACCACCAATAGCCGGCCAGGCCGCATAATCTATAAACTCGGGTTTTAATCCCTGGTCAGAGACAATAACTATCTCTGATAATCTGAATTCATAACCAATTCTTGCCTGCGCCCATAGCTTATTGAGCGATGTTCTGTAATCCGTTGGAAGTTTTTGAATAGCGATTAACATTATGTCCCTGTGTTCAGGATAAAGCCAGGCTTTAGTTGTATTGAAACTAAAAGCAAAAATTAGTAGAAGGATATGGCCGATAATATTTTTCATTTGCTTTCTTTTAAATAATAAGGAAAAAACGGGGGAGTAGTTCTTAAAATTATATTCCCACACAATTCAAAGTTAAATAATTTTTTTTAATCATATATTTCTTTAAGCTCTTTAAAATGCCCAATGGCTTTGTCAACCAAATTTAACGGGATTCCAAACTTTTGCTGGATTAATGAAGGAAGGTCTTCTAGAGTAATTTTAATGGTTGTAGAGTCATTGTTGATAGTTTCAGTCAGATAAAGATTTTTAATACAAACGAACCGTTTTTCAGAAACCTGGCGATTCGGATTGCATTCGTAAATACAACATCATCTGCACATAAATCAATGGGAGATTTTACCCTAAATAAATTTATAAAGTGGCGTTTAAAAAATATGAGGGGGAATCCAGAACAAAAAAGGCGTCCGTTTGGGCGCCTTTCAGAATTTAAAACTGGAATAAGTTTTTAGTCACGAGATTTAGCTTCATTAACTACGATATTTCTTCCGCCTAATTCCGAATCATTTAAAGCCTTTATAGCTTTTTGAGCATCGTCGGCACTCCCCATTTCAACGAATCCGAATCCTCTTGATCTGCCGGTAGTACGATCTGTAACTACTTTAGCAGAAACAACGTTTCCGTGCTCTTCAAATGCTTCTTTTAATTTGTCGTCGTTAACCGACCATGGGAGAGAACCCACAAATAACTTAGTACTCACTAGAACTCCAAAAAAATGTTTAACAAAAATCCGGTCTATTACCGGAGGACTCAAAACTATAAAAAATAGTTGCTAATACCTAACTATCAATTTTAACGGTTACGAGAACGGTTAAAGAACAAACCAATTAAGCCTGCTTTTACCTCTATAATACTCTAGATGAGGTTAGCTTGATATCAGCATATTTCCAGGCTTCGTTAAATTTCTTCTCAATTTCTGAAGCTTCATCATTCTTACCTTGTTTTAGCAAAGCCTGATGTAAACCAAACAAACCCCAGCCATTTTCAGGAATCTCACCCAGGTTTTCTTTGTAAATTTTTTCTGCTTCCTCAAACATACCGGCTTCAATTAAAACTGCACCGAGATTTTGTCTGCAGGGATAGAACCATGTTGGGGGCTCATCATATGTTAATGAATATTCATACTCAACTGCCTTTTTAAGATGAGCAATTGCATCAGAATAATTTTTCTTTTTTGCTTCCAGTTCGCCTTTAGCTACTTCACAGGAGACGTTTACCAGAATTCCAGCAGAATTAAATCCCCATATTAATATTTCTTCAACGGTTTTATTAGCACGAAACTTTTCCAGCTCAGTAATTTCTTTTTCAGCTTCTGTTAAATTGCCTTTTGAAATTAATGCCATTGATCGTGCATAGTACCAAACAGCCAGGATATAAGGTCTCTCATCAGATGGTTTTTCATAATTCAAAATTTCGTCCCACTTGCCAAAGGTTACATAGGCATAAAGAGGTATTGCTGCAAAGTGTTGAAGAGTTTGATAACCGCAGGCATCCATTAGTGAATCCGGCGGCTTCTGCGAAGTTTTCAGAGCAGCATCAATTGCTGTTTTGCTGTCACCCTCAAGCGTTGCCGTTGCCCAGAGGAAATGGTAATTGTGCGGATAATATGAAATAGGATAAAATCCCTGCTGGTTACACTGATTAATATATTCCTCATCAGATTTTACGGCACGTATGTTTGCAAGCGAACCTTCATGATATTTTCCCGTTCTTATATAGATATGTGCTGGCATATGAACAAGATGTCCTGCCCCTGGCGCAAGAAATCTAAGTCTATCTGCACTCGCTAATCCGCGATGTGGATTTTTTGATGCTTCCACAGCATGAATATAAAGATGATTTGCACCGTGATGATTTGAGTTTCTTTCAATAACACTTTCGAGCACGGCAAGCAGTTCCGGTGTCCATGGTTGTGCTGTTCCATCCTTCAACCAATAATCCCATGGATTTAAATCCATAATTGATTCTGCGAACATTGTTGCTGCATCCAGATCATCTGGATATTTGCTCACAAGATTTCGCATTGCATCAGAGTATGCCTGGTCAAGGGGCGTTCTATCTTCCATTGCTTCAGAAGAATATCTCTCTGAAAGCGCCATTACAAAATCTTTTTCTTTCTGAGTTTCATCATCCAGCAAAGTAATTGCTTTTTGAATTGCTTCGTACGAAGTGTGAACAACCCCAGCATCCATCGGTAAGTTTATGTTAGGACCAAGCACATACGCCATTCCCCAATAAGCCATTGCACAATTTGAATCGAGTCTGGCGACTTCCTCAAAAGAACGGAAAGCTTCCTCGTGGTTAAACCCATAAGCAAGTACAATTCCCTGGTTAAAATATTTCTGAGCCAGCTCGGATTTTGTTGTTATTGGAAAGTCGAGAGTTCCCAGATTATCAAATAATGGAGCCTGTCCTGTTTCTTCTCTATTACAAGCGAAAAAAAACAGAATCACGAAAAAAACGATTATGCTGATTCGCATAATTATACCTCCTTTTAATTATGACTAATAATAGCGGGCCCAAACCGTGAGAAGAAGATTACATCTAAGCCCAATTCCAAATTAATTTATTAATTGCCAAACAGCAACAATAATTTTGTGAGAAATTAGTCGTGTGATGTAGCCGACATTGAAGGTTGGATAAACATCTTCCTTAAAAGATATTTTATGGAAAATAATAAGCTATGAACTACCTTTTGTTAGCCGAGTGCATAATCAACTGCTGCTTTTGCGTGGATTTCAAGTGTGTTGAAAACAAGTAAGTTCGTATCACTTTGTTTTATCAGAAGTGGAATTTCGGTGCATCCAAGCACAATACCCTGTGCGCCCCTCGTCTGAAGTTCATTAATGATACTTAGAAATTTTTCTTTTGTTTCTTTTTTGAATACTTCTTTTAAAAGCTCATTCATAATTGCATTGTGTATAAAATCACGACCCTGTTTATCAGGCACAATGCTTTCTATTCCTTTATCTTTAAGACGCTTCGTATAAAAATCCATTTCCATTGTAAACCTGGTTCCGAGTAAACCAAT
This sequence comes from Ignavibacteriaceae bacterium, assembly GCA_014860115.1. Classification (GTDB taxonomy): domain Bacteria; phylum Bacteroidota; class Ignavibacteria; order Ignavibacteriales; family Ignavibacteriaceae; genus IGN2. Next base: position 15,608 of record JACZKK010000039.1, on the reverse strand, counting down.
TCTCGAAATCCCATTTCTTTTTATCTCTTTTGCTGTTGCATCGGCAATGTGAACAATCTTTAAATCAGTTTTTTTCTCCAACTCCTCCACATATTGATGAAGTGTATTAGCGCAAAGCACAATACAGTCAACAGAACATTTTTTTAATCCTTGTGCAGCATCTAGTACCAATTTATAAACGCCAGCATGATCTTCTTTTTTATTTAGTGCATCTATCTCAGCATAATTAAAAGAAGATAACATTATCTTTGCCGAACTCAATCCGCCAAGACGTTGGTTGGTTTCCTGATTAATAATTCTGTAGTACTCAAGAGTCGATGGCCAGCCCGTCCCGCCAATCATTCCAATGGTTTTCAAATTGTGACTTTTAACTTTTTCAATTAAACAGGAAGATTAGAAAGAAAATCACCGATGTAATATGGCCAGATAATAAGGGCCAGTAATCCTTTAAAAAAGGATAATTTTAAAAAACCAATTGTAAACAACCAGCCAATAAACCAAACGGGACCCATTATTCCTGCAACATCAACTTTTCTGCTCATAATTTTTCCTTTCAATATTATTTTTATTGATTGTTAATTTGATAAAAGAGATATCTTATCACCAACACTTACTTTACCGGTTGATTCACAAACAAGATTCATCCCGAACATAACTTTATTCTCAACCTTTCTGTACTTTGAAAGCGTCAACAAAGGTTCTTCAGCTCGCTCTGCTGTTTCCTGGTCTGTAGTTGTGATAACGCAGCGAGCACAAGGTTTAACTGCTTCAAATATTACCTCACCGACTTTAAATTTTTTCCAGTTATCTTCTTCAAAAGGTTTCCCACCAGTAAAAACAAGGTTTGTGCGGAACCTGTTCATCGGAAGTGGTTTTTCCATTCTTGAATTTAAATCATCTAGTGAAGCCTGACCAATTATCATAAAAGGAAAAGCATCCGCAAAGCTTACTATTTTATTTTCTGCATAGGTTGTATCAACAATTCTTTTCGTTGATTCAGGCATTTTTACTATATGGCATTTAATACCAATTATTTCAGAAAACCACTGATCAATCTGATTATTATAGAATTCACCAATCACAGTATCATCCCAGATCGTTACTTCACCTTTCTTTGAGTGCTCAAAGGAGAATGGAATTTTTAACGGCTCAATATTTTTCTTTTTATGCTGAAGTCTTAATCCATCATCCTCAATATCAACTTTTATCAATGCCATTTCAAGAAAATCACGTTGTGCGAAGAAAGTATTTGTTTCATCAACCAAAACCCATCTGCGATCATACTTTAAACCTCTTTCTTCGACTTCGGCTGATTGTAAGCTAATTCCGGCAAGTGATTTAATCGGATAAATATTTATTTCTGAAAGAGTATACATAGTTTGTTATTTGTGATTTAAGGTTCATTTTTAAGTATGATTAAAGTTACTTCGGGTGTAGAGTTGTATCGTATTGGTGCCAGTGACATTCCCAATCCTCTGCTAATGATCATTAACATGCTATCAAACCAAAAATCTCCACGAATATAATTTGTTTCAATCATAGTTGGAGTAAGCTGAATGAATGGGAATACAAGTGTAATTTGTCCGCCGTGTGTATGACCGGCGAGAAATAAATTAAAATTATTTTTTCTCGCAGTCTCAATAATCTCCGGTTGCGGCTGATGCGTTAAGAGGATCTTGAAGTCGCCATTATTATTTATTGAAAGGCTATCGAGAACTACTTTTGGTACATCCTCAACATATGTGGCAGTAATAAACGTAATAGCAATTTCAGCACTGTCGACGTTAATAACTTTAATGCTGTTATCAATCATTTCAACACCATTATAATTTAAAGCCGATTTTACTTCCTGCAGACTTTTTTCATAATCATTTCTGTATGCCCAGTTATCATGATCACCAATGCAGGAGTAAATCCCATATTTTGCTTTTAGCTTACCAACTTCACGTGCACTGAGTTGAATATAATCAGGTCCGGTTGTAATTAAATCACCAGCAATTAATATTAAATCGGGATTTAATGAATTAACTTTATTTATATAATTACTTAATCTTCCTTCATCAGTGTAATGATCCGCCTGTATGTCTGTAATAAATACCAGCTTAAAGTTCTCAAGTGCTGGAGCGAGGTTTTCTTTTTTGTATTCAACTTTTCTAACAGAAACAGAGTTATAGTCGTAAATAATTCTTATTGGTACATAGAACACAAAAAATCCGATTATAAGAAATAAAATTGCCGAATGAATTCTCTCTATGCCGAGCTTATTTTTCTTTAAGAATAGAAGAGAAGCAAGTTTAATAATATCAAGAGGAATCAGGAAAACCACACATTGAATCATCAAGAGGAAGTTAATCCAGAACGGATAAATCAGGAAGTAGTCAATTATTTTATTTTCGGGCGAGCTTAAATAAGAACCCGTGATGGCAAAGTATGTAAAAATAAATAACAGAGCCAGCGGATAAAGATTAACCCAGATAAGGTAAATTCTTCTTACCAACCGAAACTTATTCTCATAAAATTTAGGAAAGAAATGTTTTACTGCAAGGTTCAATCTCTTTACAAAGTAAAACTCTACAATTAAAAGTATTGCTATACCAATCAGAAGCCGAATAATTATCCACATAAAGTTGTATTGGTTTTATTGAAATTTTAAAAGATATCTTAACAAAAATAAGCTAATTAACGTTCAATGTTCTTTAGCGATTGAACAAATTTTAGCATACGCAGATAATGACTCCCTTTCCAATAAAACTTATTACAGGAAGGACATTTATAAAACTCATTCTGCAGCTTTGCTACTTTTGGCGGAAGTTGATCTATTATTTTTTCTTTCTTAATCGGTTCCAGTAAATCATTGCATTCAATGCATCGCGAAAATTCTTTTATTTCTTTTTGAAGATTGAATCTCTCCAAAACTTCCTCTACCTGTGCCTCAGCCTTTGTGGTGCGAATCCAGTAACCGTGAGTTACTTCATTTCTTTTTAAAATTCCTCTATCTTTTGTAAGAATAGCTCTTTTCTCTTTTAGTGAAAAGCTTACAATCTCATCATCATCAAAATTATTTTTATACAAAACGTCAAGTCCTATCATCCTTAGATACTTTGTTAATCTTCCAAGATGAACGTCTGCAACAAATTTTGGATTGCGAAGCGGTTTTGGTCTGAGATGCTGAACATCTGAAATATCAAATGATTCAAACACAGGATAAACAGAAATATCATCGCCATCATTAATTAAATATCTGAAACTTTCTGATTTTCCATTGACAAGAATCATATCAACTTCTGTATGTGGAACTCCAAGTGATTCAATTAAATCTTTTACTGAGGTTCTGTCAATGTAATGGTGTTCAAAACGCTTCTTCTTTTTTTCTTCAGGAAGAAAGTCGTTGAGTTCTTCGTAAAATCGTAAATAAGCCTTGTGCATAAATTGCTATAAGATAGTCATTCAAAAATAATCTTATTATTAACATAAATATTTCTAATTTTTGATATATGGTTCCTGAATTTGTTAAGCAGACATTAAGAGCGCTGCGTCATAAAAACTACAGACTTTTCTTTACAGGCCAAAGCATTTCTCTAATCGGTACCTGGATGCAGCAGGTTGCGCTCGGCTGGCTTGTTTACAGGTTAACCGATTCAGCATTTCTTTTAGGACTTGTTGGATTTTCATCACAGATTCCAACGTTTATACTTGCCTCCATTGCAGGTGTTTTGGCTGACAGGTACAGTAAACATAAAATAATTATCGCAACACAAACTCTAGCAATGATTCAGGCGTTTATTCTTGCCTATCTTACTTTGTCTGACTCAATTCAGATCTGGCACATTCTTCTGCTTAGTTTACTCTCTGGTTTAATAAATGCTTTTGACATGCCTACAAGACAGAGTTTTGTAATTGAAATGGTTGATGACCGAAATGATTTACCGAATGCGATAGCATTAAACTCATCTGTTTTTAATGCAGCCCGGTTAGTCGGACCAACATTAGCAGGTTTACTGATTACGGTTGTTGGAGAAGGAATTTGCTTTTTAGTAAATGCCATCAGCTATGTTACAGTTATAGTTTCCTTATTGCTGATGAACATTCAACCGCAAATAAATAATCAGCAGAATGGGAAGGTTCTTGAAGGATTGAAAGAAGGAATTAAGTACGCTTATAATTTTAAGCCGATCCGAACACTATTATTATTAATCGGATTGGTAAGTCTTACAGGAATGCCTTACACAGTTTTGATGCCTGTTTTTGCTCGTGACATTTTACACGGAGATGCTCACACACTTGGTTTCCTTTTTGGAACGGTTGGTTTAGGAGCTTTTACCGGAGCCATTTATCTTGCTTCAAGAAAAACAGTTTTAGGATTGGCAAGATGGATTGCAGCCGCAGCAAGTATTTTTTCACTCGGGCTTCTATTCTTCTCCTTCTCAAGAAATGTTTATCTGTCGATTGGTCTTATGTATTTTACCGGTTTTGGAATGATGATGCAGATGGCATCTACAAATACTTTACTTCAAACACTTGTTGATGATGACAAACGCGGAAGAGTAATGAGTCTTTATGTAATGGCATTTATGGGAACAGCACCTTTCGGAAGTTTTATGGCTGGAACTCTGGCAAGTACTATCGGCGCTCCATACACAATTTTATCGAGTGGAATAATTTGTCTTGCCGGAGCTCTAATTTATTATAAAAATTTGCCATCGTTGAGAAAAAGCATAAGACCAATTTACATTCTGAAGGGAATTCTGCCGGAAGTATCCAAAGGATTGCAGTCGTCAACTCATCTTAAGATGCCGCCGAATTAATTGGCTTAAATAATAAAACCTATTCTGAAAATACTCTTTTAACAAATTCAAACTCATCATCAGTGAGTGGTTTATCCATTGCAGATAAATTTACCAGAACCTGTCTGAGATTTCTAAAGCCCGGAATAACAGCACCAACAAATTTGTAATGCAGTAAGTACTGCTGGGCTACTCTTGCAAGATCTTCAGTCGATGAACCAAACTTTTCTTTTATTTTATTTAATTGAATTTCAAGCTTAGCAAGACTTTCATAAGAGAATCTTGATAATCCTTTTCTGTGATCACCATTTTCGAATTGCGGAGGATTTTCTTTTTTATATTTGTCAAGAAGTAGTCCCTCATATAAAGGTCTGAAGGCAATAAAAGAAATATTGTTCTCTTCCATAAGTTTTCTTGTTGGATTTCCATCATCAATGAAAGCTCTTTCCACAGGATTTGCAAAACTTTGCAGAACATCAGGTTTAACTTTTGGTATGAGTTTGACAAAATCTTTATGAGAATAAGCTGATTGTCCAACAAGTCTAATTTTTCCTTCATCCTTTAATTTATACATGACTTCAACAGCTTCATCAAGATATTCATCTCCGTCACCAAACCATCCGTGATGGAAATAATAAAGATCAATATAATCTCTTTTAAGATTAATTAATGATTGCTCGCATTGATGACGAATGTGTGCCGGTTCATACGCATTCGCTGCCGTTCCCGGAAACCATCCGATCTTTGTTGCGATAATAAAATTATTTGTTCTGTTCCCGAGAATTCTTGCAAGCATTCTTTCTGCTCTGCCGTTTCCATAAACATCAGCATTGTCAAAATGGTTTACTCCATTATCAATAGCATAATTAATTGCTTCGGCGACTTCTCTTTCATCAACGTTTGCCCAGCCATTTGGATCGCCGTTGACCCAGTTAAGTCCGCCCATTGTCCAGCAGCCGAGACTTATTTCTGAAACTTCTATGTCTGATTTTCCGAGTTTGCGGTATTTCATATTTATTCCTCTAATATTTTTTTGCTGAGATTGTATACTTCTTCGACAGTAATGTCATTAATATTTTCTGTCTTTGACTTGATAAAATATTTATTTATTCCTTCGGGGGCCCATTCTGCCGGATTTGTTGGACCGAACAGGGAAATCATCCTTGCATCTGAAAAACCGGCTATATGTATTGAGCCGGTATCGTTTGTAATATAAAGATCAACTAAAGAAAGTATTGCCCCAAGTTTTTTTATTGGCAGGTCGTTCAAAATCTTGTATTGAATGCCAGATTTTTTCATTTCATTTTCAACTTCAGCAATTACTGTCTTATCAATCTTCCCGGAAGTCAACAAAATATAATTCTTGTGCCGACCATAGATTTTCTTTATCAATTCTATGAAACTCTTTGTTGGCCACATATTCTCCTTTTTACCAGCACCGGGATGAAATCCAATTATCTTTATGTTTTGATCCTGAAAATTTTCCTCGATGAATCTTTTGGCATCTCTTATCTCCTCATCTGAAAATTTAAACTTAATTGACCTCTTTTCTTCCTCTGTTAAGTCGCAGCTAATCTGCCTCACTACGTCAAGATTTCTTTCAAGCTGATGTGTATTCTTCCAGGCAAAGTCAGATTTGACATTTAATAATTTATGTGATGCATTTTTTATTCCATCGATTGATTTTACTCCAACTTTGACCTTTGCCCCGGAAAGAAAATTAATTATGTGAGAAGTTCTTGAAATTTTTATGGTCGATGGAACAATTCCAATCTGGTATTTTCTTTTACGAAGCTCGCGGTAAAAACTGATTATAGTTCTCAGATTTTGTTTGTCGAAAACTATAACTCGATCAAGAGAAGGATTTATTTCATAGAAAGGAATTTCATAATAAGTTTTTGCGGCCACGAGAGTTATTCTTGAATCAGGAAATTTTTTCTTCAGTGCAGCATAAAGTGTAAGCGAGCACAGCATGTCCCCAAGCTGATTGTGCTGACGGATAACCAGTATGTCTTTAACTTTTTCGCTATCTATATATTTTTTCAGATTCAAAGTTGATGTGAATAAGAAAAATAAAATCTTACTTGCGATTTTTATCTATCCACTTTGCAACATCTTTTGCAAAGTAGGTTAAGATCATATCCGCACCCGCACGTTTGATTGCTGTAAGTGATTCAATCATAACTCTTTCTTCATCTATCCAGCCGTTTTGTCCGGCAGCTTTTATCATTGCAAATTCACCGCTAACCTGGTAAGCTGCTGTCGGCAGTCCAAATTTTTCTTTTACTTTTCTGATAACATCGAGATAAGGACCTGCTGGTTTTACCATAACAATATCAGCTCCTTCTTCAATATCTTCTTCAACCTCTCTTAGCGCCTCATTGATATTTCCTATATCCATCTGGTGCGATCTTCTATCTCCAAATGCTGGTGTTGATTCCGCCGCATCTCTGAATGGTCCGTAATAACCAGAAGCATACTTGGCAGCGTAACTCATAATCGGAATTTTCTCATAACCTTTATAGTCAAGTGCTTTGCGGATAGCGAGAACTCTTCCATCCATCATATCGGAAGGAGCAACCATATCTGCACCGGCTTCAACATGAGAGACAGCTTCTTTTGCAAGCACAGCGATTGTTTCATCGTTAAGAATATCTTCACCTGTAAGTATTCCGCAATGTCCGTGAGAAGTGTACTCACATAAACAAACATCAGTTATTATTAAAAGATCATTAATTTCTTTTTTAATTGCTTTTATCGCCTGCTGAATTATTCCGTTCGGGTTGTATGCGTCACTTCCTTTTTCATCTTTGTGTTCGGGAATGCCGAAAAGAATTACTGCGGGAATGCCGAGGTCTCGGACTTCTTTGCATTCTTTAACTAAGTTCTCAACTGAAAGCTGAAAAACTCCCGGCATCGATTTAACTGGTTTCTTTACATTTTTCCCCGGAACAACAAAAAGCGGGTATATCAAATCATTTTTTGTTAAAACAGTTTCGCGAACCATATCACGAATGATAGAGTTGTAACGTAGTCTTCTGAATCGTTTGAAGTTGAAGTTCTTATTTGTCATTTATTTCCTTTCTTTGTGTCTCTGCTACTAGACCTGAGGAACTTTCACGCATCCCCGCCTACCGTCAGGCAGGGACGCCAAGTCGCTAAGTTAAATTTTTAATTCTTTGTGCAACCAGTTCTGAATTTTTTATGCAGTCACCAACAGAAATTCCTCCACGGTAATTTCCGCCAAGAATAATTCCTTTATTATTCTTTTCAAAATGATCGAAGAAATTTTCGTGCTCAACATAGCCAAGATTGTACTGGGGAATTGCTTTCGGCCACAATCTTTTAGAAATTAAAATTGGTTCGGCACTTATTTTCATTATCAATTCAAATTCTCTTCTGGCACGATCAATAACCATCTGCTCTACATCGTCAACAAAACCTGCATCACGTGAGCCGCCGATGAATAATGTGAATGCAGCTTTTGATTCATCTGTTCTGTTTGGAAAAATGACTGAACTCCAGATGGCACCAAGAAAAGATCTTTCTTCCTTTTCCGGAATTAAAAATCCGAATCCATCCAAAGGTTGACCCACAACGTTCTTTTCATAAACAAGGTAGAGAACTAAAACAGGCGGATAATAAATTTCGTTTAAATGTTTAGAAAGCGTTGCACCTGTCCCGACCTGGTCGGGATCAAAATGTCCAAACAGCTCTGCAGCTTTGTAAGCCGGAACAGTTGAAAGAACGATATCTGCAAGTAAAGTTAAATTTTGATTACCGTCTCTGAAAGTTACTCCATAATTCTCCTCGGCAGTACTTCTAACAGAAATAACTTCTACTCCGGTGCTGACGCGATTACCAAGTTTATCTACAATTGCTTCTGGCAGAACTTTCATTCCGTCTTTGAAGGAAAACATTTTTGCACTTTGCTTGGAAACTTCCTTGCTCTTTTTTCTTTTACGGATGCTTCTGATTGTCCCAATAATTAATCCGCCATATTCTTCTTCAAGAGCATAAAGTTTGGGGAATGCAGATTTAACACTTAACTCTTCCGGTCTTCCTGCATAAACTCCTGCTACAAAAGGATTGATTGCATAATCTAAAAACTCTTTTCCAAGTCTTCGTGTAACGAACTCTGCTATGCTCTGATAATATCCATCCTTCGATTTTCCGATAAATGGTTCTGCGAGTAATCTCAGTTTAGCTTTACCTGAAAACAGTTTTGTTTTAAAGAATGATGGTGGAGACATTGGAAGTGCAAGCAGTTCACCATTTCTTAGAATGTATCTTTTATTACCTTCACGGTTGGCGTAGACAAACTGATCTTCAAGGTTCAAATCTTTTACAAGCCGCTGGATTAGCGGAGTAGTTTCGAGTCCGCTGTTTGGTCCGCGGTCGAAAAGAAAGCCATCAGCATTAACTGTTTCAATTGACCCGCCAACTTTATCTTTTTGCTCCAGAACAATTACATCATATCCTTCTTTGAATAGAAGATAGGCCGTGGTTAATCCTGATATTCCAGCACCAATTATAACTATTTTTTTATTTGAAGACATTAATGAAAACTTCTTTCTATTACATTCAAATTTAGTGAAATAATACAGTTATTTGCAGGGAAAAATTAGCCTTATCTATTGAAATTTGACTATGATAATAATAAAAATTGTTGAGTGCACATCACGCTGTTTGCGAAAGTCAATTAACATACTTAGCTTAAAAATAGATATTCTAATTTTCAATCTGGGGATATTCATTCTGAAAAATATAACAGCAAATACTTTACTAATATTTTTTTTAGCTCTGATTCCTTTACAAAGTAAGGCTCAGAATATTCCATTCGGTCATTTTTCTGTTCAGGAGGGTTTATCTAACAGCTATGTGAATTGTTTGCTTCAGGATAGTTATGGTTTCATGTGGTTTGGAACCGACGATGGTTTAAACCGATTTGACGGTTACGAGATTAAAATATTTAGAAATATTACTGAAGATAGCACTTCATTATCTGATAATATAATCTGGTCCCTTTCTGAAGATAGCAAAAGATTTTTGTGGATTGGAACAAAGAGTGGTAAGCTAAACAGGTATGATCCGATTAATGACAAATTCGATCATTGGTTCCTCGATTCAACTGATCTGGAAGGAAGAAATATTACATTTATTTATGAGGATAGCCACAGTTTTATTTGGGTTGGCACATACAGAAATGGTCTTTACAGATTCAATCCTTCTCAAACTAAATTTGATCACTGGATCAACCCAATAGATGGTCCGAAAATTTTGAGTGACAATTTTATAACTTCAATCATTGAAGACACCTATAATAGCATCTGGGTATCTACATATTGGGGATTAAATAAATTCAATCCTGAATCGACAAATGAACCATTTATCCAAGCAGATTATGAAATATTCAAAGAACCTCTTTGGTATTTAGGTAATTCATCCTTCTACAATAATTCAATCTGGATTGGAAAGCTAAACGGTTTATTAAAATTTGATCCTTTAACAAATGAATACTCTTCTATTACATTGCCTGTAAGCTCCGGATTGCAATTTGGAAATAGTGTCAGCTCTGTTGTAGAAGAAAATTTTGCTGATGAAAAAATTTTATGGGTAGGTACTTATGGAGGACTTATCAGAAAAAATCTAACAACAGGTGAAAGTGAAAGATATATTCTAAATAAAAATAATCCGTTGGGGATTTTGAGTAACCAGGTTAACGATCTTGTTATTGACAAATCGGGAGTGGTATGGATTGCTACAGATAATGGTTTGAATACCTACTCGCCTAAAAGATCAAAGTTTAATTTTCCGGTATCAGGAAAAAATATTTACTTAGATTTACCTGAACTTAAGAATGAAAACATTCGGTCGATCACAGACACAAAAGATCAAACACTTTGGGTTGGTGGTGAGAGTGGTTTAATTGGTATTCAAATTATGAAAGAAATTAGTAAGATTATCCAAAGACCTGAATTCAAATCTTTAAATGTTTGGTGTTTAACTGGCGGTAACTCGAATAATCTATGGATTGGGACTTACGGACAAGGACTAAAAGAATTAGATATTACAACTACTAAATTAAAATCCTGGGATGTAGCTAACACATCTTTCGTTTCACCTGCTTATAATTATGTTAAGACCATTCTGCAAGACGATAAGGGAATGCTATGGATAGGCTTTTGGGGAGGTGGTCTTGAAAGGCTAAATCCAGTTAGTAAAAAAATCGAACATTGGAGGAGTGAAACTGAAAACTTGGAAAGTTTAAGTTATAATGATGTTTGGGCTATATGTCAGGATAATAAAGGAAGAATATGGATTGGAACGAATGGAGGAGGACTAAATCTGTTTAATGAAGATAAACAAAACAGCTTCTTTCATTGGAGAGCAGATAAAAAGAATAAAAATGGTTTTAACAGTAATAATATTTATACCATTTGTGAAGCGGTGAATGCTAATAATTCCAATGACCAAACTATTTTGTGGGTAGGAACCGCAAACGGGTTAAATAAATTAATAATTAATGATGAACTGAAAAATTTAAAAATGTTACGACCAGATGTGGAAATAACTAACTATACAGTAGATGATGGACTGTCTGATAATTCGGTTGAAAGCATTCTGGAAGATGAAAATGGTAATCTCTGGATTGGCACCAGTTCAAGTATATCTTTTTTTAATATTGCAAACGAGACTTTCACCAATTATGGTATTTCAGATGGAATGAATGGTGGTTCTTTTAATGCCGGGGCCGTATTCCGAACTCTGGATGGCATATTACTCTTCGGCAGTACGAAAGGAATGAACTATTTTGATCCTAAAAAAGTATCGCAATCAAATTATCTGCCTGCAGTTGTCATTACTAATTTTCAAATATTTAATCAGCCGGCAGGTAGTATTACTGCATCTGATATAAACCAATACATCATCCATAAAAAAGAAATTGTCCTCTCGCATAATCAAAATGATTTTTCATTTGAATTCGCTTCACTTGATTTTAATGCTTCAGAAATGAACCAATATGCTTATATGATGGAAGGATTTGATGATGATTGGATATTTAGTGGCAATCGACGTTTTGTTACTTACACCAATCTTGATCCCGGTAAATATGTTTTTCAGGTAAAGGCCACAAACAGCGATGGATTATGGAGTAATAATATCGCTAAATTTTTTATTGTTATCACTCCACCTTTCTGGCAAACCTGGTGGGCTTACTCAATTTATGTAATTGTTTTTATTGGCAGTTTAATTTTTTTGAGTGAAGTTGAAATTAAAAGAAGGCAAAAGAAAGAAGCGGAAAGATTAAGATGGGAAAGAGAAGAGGCACGTATTCGTGAGGCAGAATTAAAAGCAAAAAATATAGAGCAGGAAAAAGAAATAGAAAAACAAAAAATAAGGAATAGAATTGCACAGGATCTTCACGATGAAATCGGAAGCAACCTCAGCAGTATATCATTAATGAGTGAACTGATCCAGAAGGATGAAAAGTTAAATCAAAAAATTTCGGAAAAATTAAACCGCATTTATAAAGTCGCCAGAGGATCAACACAGGCAATGCGTGATATTGTCTGGCTGACAAATCCTTCGTCTGATAGTTTGAGAGATCTTATTGTAAAAATGAGAGAAGTTGCTGACAACACTCTTGGGAAGTTTAATCTGAATTTTAATTACCCAAAGGATGTAGCTGAAGTCAATCTTCTTCCTGAAACAAAAAGAAATATTTTCTTTATATATAAGGAAACGCTGAATAACATTGTAAAGCATGCTGAAGCAAAAAGTGTAGAGATTGAACTTGATATAAAAGATTACGAAATCTTTCTCTCGATAAAAGATGACGGCATAGGATTTAACACTTCAGCAAGCTTCAACGGGAATGGACTTAAAAATATAAAAGCACGTGCGAAAGAAATAAATGCTGATTTAAGCTTTGAAAGTAGTCCAGGGCATGGATCTTTACTGAAATTATCTGCCAATATCACGCAAGTGCGTGATTGAATGAACTTGATTCATAAGTTATTTTAATATACACATTCAATGAAAAAGTTGTTTAGATGATGAGTAAGACAGACGTAATAATAATTGAGGACAACGAACTACTCCGAGATTCTCTTAAGGAGGCTATAAACAAGAGCAGTAGCATCAGCTGCATCAATGCATTCGGTTCGGGTGAAGCTGCTCTTGAGTTTATCGAAAGTGAGGAATTAGTCCCTGATATAATTCTTCTGGATATTGGACTCCCTGGAATGAGCGGAATTGAGTTAATACCCGAGCTAAAAAAACTATCCCCATCCTCAAAAATAATAATCATAACCATTCACGATGACGATGAGAATGTATTTAATGCAATATGTGCTGGCGCATCGGGATATTTGTTGAAAGATCTCTCTTCAAATGGTATAGTCAACTCAATAAGCGAGGTGATGAACGGCGGTGCACCGATGAATTCGCACATTGCAAAAAAAGTATTGAATATGTTCAGAGACCAGAATGTAAAATCCAGTGGCTACAGTCTTTCCGACAGAGAAAAAGAAATTTTAGCTCTGTTAGTTGATGGTTTAAGTAAAAAACAAATTGCAGAAAACATTTTCCTCAGCCACCACACAGTTGATTCACACATCCGAAACATCTACGCAAAGCTTGAAGTCCACTCCCGCAGCAGTGCAATTTCTAAAGCTATCAAAGAAAAACTTCTTTAAAGCATAAGCTTTAAATCAACAGAAAAATAACGCGGGGAGAGATGACATCTTTTTCAAGGAAACTATATCAGCCATTTTTTTTGCTTTACAAACTTCATAGCATTAAACTAAGTAGTTTGTTAAAGATGTCATCTCTTTACCGGACCTTTAAAAATCACGCATTTGCGTGATTGATAAACATGCCAGTGTCAATTATTATTAGGTAGTTGTTTTCATATAGAGAAGCTTAGTATTAATTGAGCGCTCATACATAAAACACAACTTCAATTTTTTATTTGTTAAATACAAATTATTTTTTCTGCGTGGACGTTATGAAAAAAATTATAGATAGGTATCTATTTATAATTTCCAAAAATCTGAAACTACCCAAAATTCAAGTCCTCTCACAAAACCAATCTTCATATCGTTTTATAATTAGCAAAAAAGAACAACAAACAACAATTGCTTTTCTAACTTTAGTTAAAGAAGGATTACCCGCCGGAGAATTTGAAGAAGATTTTAACGTTGATCAACTCTCCAGAGTTGAGATTTCAAGAGGAGTCTACTTTTATTCATTAGAAATTAGAGATCCTGAAACAAGTTCAGGACAAACAATAACTCGAAGTAAAAAATTATTCTTACTTAATAACATATTTTCAATTATAATTTCAGGAGGTTAAAATGAAAGTCTTAATTACCGTAGTATTTGTTGCTTTATCTAGTATTGCTTTTTCACAAGAAGGTTGGTTTTGGGTGAATCCACTTCCACAGGGAAATCACTTGAGTGATATTGAAGTAACAGCAAATCTTAGTGTTGCAGTAGGCTATGCTGGTACAATACTAACAGATGACGGAAGCGGGTGGGAGATAAGGGATGGAGGATTTGAAGGTGTTTTATTTTCAGTTTGTATATATGGAAATAATATTTGGGCAACTGGCATTGATGGGACCATTTTGCATTGCAGTGATGGGAGCGGAACTTCATGGGAGACACAAACAAGCGGAGTAGATAAACAATTGCATTCCGTTTTTTTCCTGGACGACCAAAAAGGTTGGGCAGTAGGTTTAGAACGTACAATACTCCATACTTCTGATGGTGGACAAAATTGGGAAGTTCAATCTTCTGGTAGCAACACTCATCTTTACTCTGTTTTTATTATTAACGAATCTGTTGGATATGCCTGTGGTTACGACCTTTCAAGTTCTAAGGGAATAATTCTTAAAACCACAAACGGCGGGACATATTGGCCAGGTCAAATCAATCCAGCGCTAAATAATCGTTTAAGATCAATTTACTTTAAAGATATTGATAATGGTGTAGCAGTTGGTGAAAATGGAACGGTCTTGTATACAACTAATGCAGGGCTTAATTGGTATTTAGCTGATAGTAAAACTACAAGTTTTCTGATGGATGCAGATTATGATAATCAGGGGAATGGTTATGCCGTCGGCTATGATGGTGTGATAACTTATACAAGTGACTTTGGACAAAATTGGAATCTTCTAAACTCGGGCACAGAAAATATTTTATATGGAGTTTCTGGCAATAGAATTGTAGGTGAAACAGGCACAATACTAAGATCAACTAATGCCGGTCAGACCTGGGAATTTGAATCAACTGGATTTACTGATAAATTATTAAGTCTCTACTTTGTATCTGACAACAGTGGTTATGCTACAGGAGTTGAAGGAAAAATTTATCATACAACAGACGGAGGTTTAACCTGGCCGTTACTACCAACTAATATAACTGTTGGTTTAGGTAAGGTTCAGTTCATAAATCCAGATACTGGTCGGGTTGCCTCGTCACATTATATTTACAGAACAACAAATGGTGGTTCAAGTTGGGTAGAGCAACTCTATTTACCAAGTTCTGGTGATATTATTACTGATGTAGAATTTGTTAAAGGCTTACCAGGTGAACCAGTGTGGGGGTATGCTACAGGCGGGTTACAAAGCTTCTGGAAAACTACTGATAGCGGTGAAACGTGGACAAGTCATGGGGGTGCGTGTGGTAATGGTAACTTTAACGCTTGCAGCTTTGTTGATAAAAATACTGGCTGGATTGTGGGGGTTCCAAGTGTTTTTACTACAGAAACTATAATGCGAACTACAGATGGCGGCAGCACCTTTGAGGTTCAGA
>JACZKK010000038.1 GCA_014860115.1 Ignavibacteriaceae bacterium | reverse complement strand
TCCGTAGTAGTGGTTATGTAAAGTTTCACCATTCACTGATACAATTGGCCTGAAAGAAAGTCCGTAACCAAGAGACAGAGCAATGCCTTCAATCATGCCGGCAATCTTTTGTTCATAGATACCGGGTTTAACCATCTTCATTGCAGCCACATGCATCTTGGCAGCAATATCAACTGCATCTTCAATTTCTTTTATTTCTTCTTCTGACTTTACAGAACGTTGATTAACTACGGCTTTAATTAATTTTTCAGAAACATAATCATTTACGTTCGAAGAGTTTAATCCAGTTAAAGAAGCGATCTTTAATGTATTCTCAGTTCTGTACTGAGGAAGGAAATGAATCTTTCTTCCTTTTCTGATTGCATTATTAATTTGCTCAGCTAATTTATCTATTGGAGCAGTTCTATAAATTCCAGCTTTCTCAGCAAGTTCACTAACTTTTGGTTGAGGTCCCATCCATACTATATCGTCAATACTAAAGTCGTTTGCAAAAATTGTCTCAAGGTTATTATCAATATCGATGATCGCTGCAAAACCAGATCTGTCAATTCCGAAATAATATAGAAATGAGCTATCCTGTCTGAAGGAATAAGTGTTTGCAACATAGTTAGCAGGGGTTTCTTCGTTGCCTAAGAATAATAAAACCCCGGAATCAAATTTATTTTTTAAGATATCTCTTCTCTCTACAAAGATATTAGTTTCGAACATGGTAACTCCTTAATACAGATTAAACAGTAAAAATATGTTAAATTCTTTGACAGTTAATTTAAACAATTTGTGTACCCAAATGTAGCAATTACATTTCTATTTTTCTCAAATAATCATAACATCAATTTTTAGTCCAAAAATGATGTTTCCAATATCTCATTTTGAAAAAAATACTCGCATAAGATTTGACTAGTTCTTAAATTTACTGGAAGATTGTTTAAATAATTTACAAAAAAATAAAGCTGATCAATATGTCTAAAGAAATCAAAGCTTCCCAAAAATATTTGAATTATTCACTTATAATTTTATTCTTGGTGCTCATAACTACTTTTCAAGGATTTCCGCAAACATCAAAAAGCGTAAATCATGCCTTTCACAATACATTTGTTTTTGGACTGGATGGAGGAATTACTCTTCCTCAAACTGATTATGAAAAAAGTAAGTCAGGCTATTCTTTAAGACTTTCCGGTGAATATTTTTTTAAGACTAACTCTATCCATTTATTTGGTCTAAAGCTCAAAATAGGCTCTGAAGAGGTTACGGGCGAAGATTCCAGAACAACAGTCTCTACACAGGATGGATCGCGTGAAATTCCACCTATTTTTAAAACGAGCGTTTTTTCTGCCGGCCTAGCTGCTACATACAGTATTTCCATTAGTGATGTATTTTTTCCATATATATCGGTAGGATTTACAAATTTCTGGTTCGATCCAAAAGATGGTGATGGCAAACCTGCCTTTGGTAATTCCTCAAATTTGTATAGTAAAACAGCAAATGGATTTAGTTTCGAAGGCGGATTCAAAATACTTGTCAGTGATAAAGTAGGTATCAATGTTTCAGCAAATCCTTACATTATTTCAACTGACTACTTAGATGATATTGCAGCTGCATTTGAAAATGATTCTTATACTTCAATACTAGTTGGAATTTCGTATTCTCCATTTGTTGATTCTGATTCTGATGGTGATGGAGTTTTAGATTCAAAAGATATGTGTCCTGACACACCGCATGGAGTCGAAGTTGACGATTTCGGATGTCCGATTGACTCTGATAAAGATGGTGTGCCGGATTATTTAGATCAATGTCCTGGAACTCCCAAAGGTACAACTGTAGATCAAAAAGGATGTCCACTCGATTCTGATGGTGATGGTATTCCGGAAGTAGCTGATCTTTGCCCGGATAAGGCAGAGGATTTCGATGGATTTGAGGATGAAGACGGATGTCCGGATTTAGATAATGACGGTGATGGTATTCTGGATGTAAATGATCTCTGTCCAAATGATGCTGAAGATCTCAATGCATTTGAAGATGAAGATGGATGTCCGGATGGAGATGTAGGAATTAATCAAAATAGTTTCTTATTGATAGCTGATGATATTTTTTCAACTAATTCGTCTAAGATTAAAATTGAAGGGAGTAAATATCTGGATGAAGTTATGGTAGTATTGAAAAAATCTCCGAATAAGAAATGGCGAATCGAGGGACACATGGATTCAAAGGGAGATACAAGATATTTAAGAACTTTATCACTTGATCGTGCAAAAGCTGTTCTGGAATATTTTATCTACTTTGGCGATTTAAAGCGGGAAAATTTTAAAGTTTTAGGCTTGGGAGATAAGATGCCTGTTGCAGATAATAGAACGGAAGAAGGTCGAAAACAAAACAGGAGAATAGAAATCCTGGTCGAGGAGTGAGAAAATTGGCTGATTGAGTTTCCCTATTTGAGGGCACTCATTTATTCTTAGACTAATTAACTTCTTTTCCTTTGAGTTAATCAAACCGAAAAATAATTTTTTGAACCGGATTAATAATCCGGTTTTTTATTATTTATTAAAGTTGCGCAGAAAAACTATATTTAGTCATTCCGGCCCTGCCTATCCGGCAGGCAGGATGTCCGGAATCTAAAATATTGTCAAAATTGAAGGATACTGGACTCGTTTCACTTGCTAGAATGGCATCCTACGCAACTTCAGTTAATAATTAAAGTATGATAAGTTTCGCAATAATAGGATAAATTACAGTCACTCTTATTATTCTCTTAGCAA
This sequence comes from Ignavibacteriaceae bacterium, assembly GCA_014860115.1. GTDB lineage: Bacteria > Bacteroidota > Ignavibacteria > Ignavibacteriales > Ignavibacteriaceae > IGN2. The sequence continues at coordinate 2,214 of JACZKK010000038.1, read as the reverse complement.
AGTAAAATAATTGCATCTTATAATTAAATTGTTTTTATTACAAATATGGATGAGTAATTTTCATTCCTATTTGTAAAATGAATGATTCAATTTTTAAAATTCAGGTTTATCGGAATAGATCAAGATTTTGCAATAGATAAATCTAATATTTGTTTGGGGTTGAAAAAAGTTCTGATCATTAGCACGTTTATAATTAGTATTTAATACAATTTATATTAAGTCAAGCGGAAACAAAGGATTTGGAATCAGCATCTTTAAATAGATTATCAACCGTATTGCACCATCTGAGATTTCCAACGCAAATTGTCGCACTAAGTATTGTAGTATCATTTTTTAATATTTATCCTCAGACAGCAAAGGGAATAAATCACGCTTTTCACAATAAATTTGTTTTTGGAGTAGATGGGGGAATCACTATACCACAAACCGATTATGAAAAGAATAAAATAGGGTATTCTTTAAGATTATCTGGTGAATATTTTCTTAAAACTAATTCGATCCATTTAGTTGGTCTAAAGCTAAAAATTGGCTCAGAGGAAGTTACGGGTGAGGATTCCAGAACTACAATCTCAACACAGGACGGTCAGCGTAATATCTCCCCTGTTTTTAAAACTAGCGTTTTTTCTGCCGGACTTGCAGCAACATACAGTATTTCCATTAACGAAGTATTTTTCCCATTTGTTTCGGTAGGATTCACAGAAATGTGGTTCGATCCGAAAGATAATAATGGAAAACCGGCAGAGGGCAATAGCGCAAATTTATATAACAAAACGGCCAATGCATTTAGTTTTGAAGGAGGATTTAAAGTTCTTGTCAGTGATAGGGTAAGTATCAATGTTTCAGCAAATCCATACATACTTTCTACTGATTACCTGGATGATATTGCAGCCGCATTTGAAAATGATTCATATACTTCTGTGTTAGTTGGATTTTCGTATTCTCCGTTTGTTGATTCAGATTCTGATGGAGATGGAGTAGTGGATTCAGAAGATATGTGTCCGGAAACACCCTTTGGGGTTAGTGTTGATGAATTTGGGTGTATGGTAGATACTGATAAAGATGGTGTACCGGATTATTTAGATGAATGTCCTGGAACTCCAATAGGTACGACTGTTGATCAAAAAGGCTGCCCGCTCGATTCTGATGGAGATGGAGTAGTGGATTCAGAAGATATGTGTCCAGAAACACCCTATGGGATTAGTGTTGATGAATTTGGATGTCCGGAAGAGGACGAAATTGTTAGCGAACAAAAAATTACAATACCTGGTGATGATATATTTGCTCCTAATTCGGCTATGATAAAAATTGAAGGTAAGAAATATTTAGATGAAGTAATTTTGCAGTTACAAAAGTTCACGGATAAAAAATGGCGCATTGAGGGGCATATGGATTCTGTGGGTGATACTAAATCTTTAATGACTTTATCCTATGAACGAGCAAAAGCAGTACTTGAATATTTTAGCTTCTTCGGAGGATTAAATAGAGAAAACTTTCAGGTCTTTGGTATGGGAAGCAATTACCCGTTAGGTGATAACAATACAGAAGAAGGCAGAAAGCAAAATCGCAGAATTGAGATAGTTCCTGCAACAACGGATGTTATTACAGACAGTTTAACAAAACCTGAGGAAGAATTTAATCAATTTATTTTGAGAGGTGATGATTCTTTTGAATCTAATACGGCCACTTTGAATGAATTGGCAAATATACTGTTAGACGAAATCGCAGCATACATCAAAAACCAACCCGGAAGCAGATGGAGAATTGAAGGATATACCGATAATTCGGGTTCAGCATCCTTGCAGAAAAAAATAACATCAGAAAGAGCATACGCCATTTATGATTACCTGATATCCGAAGGACTTTCTGCAGATCAATTTACTGTATCCGGACTTGGTAGTTCTAATCCGATTGCAAATAATGATACTCAAGAAGGCAGAAGTGCTAACAGGCGGATATTAATAATTCGTGAGGAATAAAATTGGTCTGAATTGATAAATTTCCACTAAAAAACCCTTACAATATTTTTGTAAGGGTTCATTTTAATTAATATTATGTACGTGAATAATTTATTTCTGCTTATTAAGCGCTTCTTTTTTTCTTAATTAAAATATTATCAACTGCTTTAATAAAATACCTGATATCTGTCTTGAATGGATTTTTTTCGTATGCATCTAAATATCTTTTCTCGGATAATTCAATTTCTTCAATTGTCTT
>JACZKK010000037.1 GCA_014860115.1 Ignavibacteriaceae bacterium | reverse complement strand
CCCATTCTTTCGCGACGCACACTTTTCTGAGTTACTTCAACACCGCATCTGTCGCAGATAATACCTTTATATCTGATTCTTTTATACTTACCGCAGAAACATTCCCAATCGCGTGTGGGACCAAATATTTTTTCACAGAACAAACCATCTTTTTCAGGTCGGAATGATCTGTAATTAATTGTCTCAGGCTTAGTAACCTCTCCATATGATCTTGATAAAATATCATCGGGACTTGCAAGACTTATCGTAATGCTGTCTATATCCATCATTGCATGTTCTTGGATTCTAAAAGCCATATTTTATCTCCTAAGTTCTATTAAAATTCTTATTAATAAATGAATTAATTTATCGTAACATCGAGCCCTAACCCCTGAAGCTCTTTAATTAATACATTGAACGACTCCGGTATATTTGGCTGCAAAAGGTTATCACCTTTAACAACTGCTTCATAAGCTTTAGCTCTTCCTGCAACATCATCACTCTTGATAGTCAAAATTTCCTGAAGAGTATATGCTGCGCCGTAACCTTCGAGCGCCCATACTTCCATTTCTCCAAATCGCTGACCACCGAACTGAGCTTTTCCGCCAAGTGGCTGTTGTGTAATTAATGAATAAGGTCCAATTGAACGGGCATGAATCTTATCGTCAACAAGATGGCTTAGCTTCATCATATAAATATATCCACAAGTAACTTTCTGATGGAATTTTTCTCCTGATCGTCCATCATACAAATCTGTTTTTGAACCTAATTCCATCTCAGCCTTTGCAAGCCACTCTTCTACATCTTCTACTTTAGCACCATCAAAAATCGGAGTAGCGAACTTCACTCCAAGTGTTTTTCCTACCCATCCAAGTGCGGTTTCATAAAGCTGACCAAGGTTCATTCTTGAAGGCACACCAAGCGGATTCAAAATAATATCCATAGGAGTACCATCGGGTAGAAACGGCATATCTTCCACAGGAACAACTTTAGCAACAACACCCTTGTTGCCGTGTCTGCCCGCCATCTTATCACCAACTGAAACTTTTCTCTTCTTTGCAACATATACTTTTGCGAGCTGAACAATTCCGGGAGGCAGTTCATCGCCACTGGCAATTTTAATTTTCTCTCGCTTATAGTCTTCACCGATTTCGGCTGTTTTATCAAAATAATTTTTAAATAAAGTTTTTATGTGCTGATTAGTTTTTTTACTATCGAACCATTCAAGTGTATAATCAAGCTTAGTTACATCTTCAATAGATGAGAAGGTCGAATCCTTAATGGTTGTATTGCCTCTTAAAGCAACTGTTCCATCAAGATCCCTGATCCCGGTAGTTACTAATCCTTCGCAAAGCTTGGTTAATTTTTCAACAAGCTTCGAGTAATTTTCTTTTAAACGAAGATTGTGTTCGTGCTCAAGAGTATCAAGTAAAGCTTTTTCAGATTTCTTTGAATCAGCATCTCTTTTCTTTCTGCTGAAGAGTCTGGTCTTTATTACTGTTCCTCTTAACCCCGGAGGTGCTTTTAAAGAAGCATCTTTAACATCACCGGCTTTATCTCCAAATATTGCTCTTAGCAGTTTTTCTTCCGGTGTAGGATCGGTTTCACCTTTTGGTGTAATCTTTCCAATAAGAATATCACCTTCTTTAACTTCCGCACCCTCTCTGACTATACCGTATTCATCAAGGTTCTTTACTGCTTCTTCACTAACATTTGGAATTTCTCTTGTTAGTTCTTCCTCACCACGTTTGGTTTCACGAACTTGAAGTTCAAATTCTTCAATATGAAGTGAAGTGAAGTCATCATCTTTAACAAGTCTTTCACTCAATATTATAGCATCTTCAAAATTGTATCCACGCCATGGCATAAAAGCTACGAGTACATTTCTACCAAGTGCAAGTTCACCCTCTTCTGTTGCCTGTCCATCAGCAAGAACATCTCCTTCTTCAATCTTCTGACCTTCAACAACATACGGTTTTTGATTTATGCAGGTTTCCTGGTTTGTACCATGAAACTTTATCAGGCTATACGTAACTCTTCTTACATCATTAAATGAAGTAATTGCTTCTATACTATTTGGGTTGATATCATATCTGACTGTTATTTTGGTTGAATCAACATATTCAATAACACCACTATTCTCAGCTACTATTATCGACCTCGAGTCACGTGCAACTCTTCCTTCCATACCTGTTCCAACTATTGGATTCTGAGGCTTCAGAAGTGGTACAGCCTGGCGTTGCATATTTGAACCCATAAGTGCTCTGTTAGCATCATCGTGCTCAAGAAATGGAATTAGCGCTGCCGCCGGGCTAACTATCTGTGCCGGAGCAACGTCCATATATTCAACCTGATCAGGAGAAACTATAGGAAATTCTCCTTGCAATCGGGACTTAACTCTTTCTTTCACAAATTTCGACTGCTCATCTAGTTGCGCATTCGCCTGAGCTATTGTAAAAATATCTTCCTGTTCAGCACTGAGAAACTCAACTTCTTTAGTTACTTTACCCTTATTTACTTTTCTATAAGGAGTTTCAAGGAATCCATAACGATTAACTCTTGCATAAATTGTTAAGGAAGAAATCAATCCGATATTTGGTCCTTCAGGAGTTTCAATTGGACAGAGACGACCGTAATGTGTGTAGTGAACGTCACGAACTTCAAAGCCGGCTCGTTCTCTTGTTAAACCGCCGGGTCCTAAAGCAGACATTCTTCTCTTGTGCGTAAGTTCAGCTAAAGGATTTGTTTGATCCATAAACTGCGAGAGCTGATTAGTTCCAAAAAATGCATTTATCACACTCGTAATCGTACGTGCGTTAACTAAATCCTGAGGAGTGAAGTTTTCAGTATCGCGCATGTTCATTCTTTCTTTTATCGTTCTTGCCATACGCGCCATGCCAACATTAAACTGCTGACTCAGCTGTTCACCCACGGTTCTTACTCTTCTATTACCTAAATGATCTATATCATCAACCGGCTCTGTTCCGTTCTTCAGCTTGATCATATATTTCATAATTTCAATGATATCCTGAATTGTAAGTACAGTAGTTGTTTCAGGAATATCTAATTTAAGCTTATCGTTCATGCGATGACGACCAACATCACCAAGGTCGTATCTTTTATCATTAAAAAATAATTTTTCAATTAAAGCAGCTGCTGTGTCGGCATCGGGTGCTTCCCCTGATCTTAATTGCCTGTAAATTGCATAAAGTGCTTCATCTTTTGACTGTGCGGTATCTTTCTTTAAAGTATTTACAATAAGATCCTGATCCGGTGAAGTATCTCGTGAAAGAAATCTGATAGATTCAATTTCAGCTTCTCCCAATCTTTCTACATCTTCCTCAGTTAGCAGGGTTCCGCCACCAAGAAAAATTTCACCAGTTGACATATCAAATACATCGCTGGCAATTGCTCTTCCTATGTAAGAGGTCAGATCAGCTTTATTAACATTAACTTCTTCAACAAGGTTAAAAAGATTAAATATATCGTCGTTGCTTGTATAACCCAGTGCCCGAAGAAGAGTTGTTGCTGGAAATTTCTTTCTTCTGTCGATATAAACATTCAAAACAAAATTAATATCGGTAGCAAACTCAACCCATGAACCGCGAAGAGGAATTATTCTTGCAGAGTAAATGGGAGTTCCGTTCGGATGAACTGTTTCAGAAAAAGCAACTCCAGGTGAACGATGCAATTGAGAGACAACAACTCTTTCTGCACCATTAATTACAAATGTTCCTTTCTCGGTCATAAAAGGTACGCTGCCAAGATAAACTTCTTGCTCAACACTATTCACAAACTCTTCAGTATCAGGATCTTTTGCAGATAACCTTAGCTTTGCCTTAAGTGGTGCCGCAAAAGTTAATCCTCTTTCCATACATTCCTCAACAGAGAATCTTGCCTTTTCAACGTTGTAATGAATGAAATCCAGTCGGTAATTCTCTTTATTATCGAATATCGGGAAGTTATCAATAAATACTTTTTGAAGACCTTTATTCTCCCTTTCCTCGGGAAGTTTTTCGAGCTGAATAAATTCTTCGAAAGTTTCATTCTGGATATTCAGTAAATCAGGAACATCCATAACAGATTTTATAGATCCAAAGGAAATACGGTTGTTATTCAATTATCCTACTCCTTTTAATAAAAAACTTAATTTTTCTAAGCATAAATTTGCATTATCCTAAACGTAAAAAGCGATAGAACGGAAAACCGTACTATCACTCTTCACAAAAGGATTTAATATCGGCTATGAAATGATTATTTCAGTACTACAGTAGCGCCGGCTTCTTCAAACTCTTTTTTGAGTTTTTCAGCTTCATCTTTTGATATGCCCTCCTTAACCGTATTCGGTGCACCATCAACAAGATCTTTTGCTTCTTTCAGTCCCAAACCGGTATGTGCTCTAACCACTTTAATCACATTGATCTTCTTTTCTCCGGCAGCTTGTAATATGACATTAAATTCTGTCTGTTCTTCAACTACTGCGGCTTCTCCGCCAGCCATTGGACCTGCCATCATCATTGGCGCTGCAGCTGTTACTCCAAACTCATCTTCCAGAGCTTTCTTAAGGTCCGCTGCTTCCATGAGGGACATCCCTTTAATCAATTCTAATGCTTGAGTTACTTTTTCTGACATTTTATTCTCCTGATGTTTTTTTAATTCTTGAAAAATTATGCTGCCTGCTTTTTTGAAATCTGTTCAACAACGCTTACCAGATCTCTCATGACAGCATTGATAGCTCCGACAATTCCCGATACCGGTGAATTGAGTGAGCCCATTATACTTGCTATTAATTCATTCTTTGTCGGAAGTGTAGCCAATAGTTTCAACTGGCTGCCATCAAAATACTCTCCCTCAACATAGCATGCTCTAAGAGAAAGTTTTTCTTTATCACCATAATATTTATTGATGATTTTTGCCGGTGCAAGCGGATTTGATGTTGTAAAGGCAAATCCGATCATGCCGGTTAAATGATCTGCAATTTTATCGTACTTACCCGATTCCTGAAGCGCTCTTTTTACAAGAGTATTTTTATATACTTTGTAACGAACTCCTTCATTACGGAACTGATTTCGAAGAGCACTGATGTCTTCAACATTAATCCCGTGATAATCGGTCAAGTAAACTGCAGATGAACTCTCAAGGAGTTCTTTTATCTCAGAAATTATTTCTGATTTTTCGTTTCTGTCCATTTTACTCCCGTTTCAATAATTAGTTAACGTGTCGGTTAGAAGCATTTATTTTTTGAGTGCGTAAACTTTTTTATACCTGACGTACTGTATATTCGTCTTTAGTAATTCTTAAACCCGGTCCCATTGTGCTTGATAAGAACAAGCTCTTAACATACTGACCTTTAGCGGAAGCGGGTTTCATTTTAATAATAGTATTGATGAAAGCTTTTGCGTTTTCAACAAGCTTATCATTTTCAAAATTTAATTTTCCTACTGAAGTATGAACAATACCTGTTTTCTCAACTCTGAATTCTATCTTACCAGCTTTAATTTCTTTAACAGCATTAGCAACATCCTGTGTTACAGTTCCGCTTTTAGGATTTGGCATCAAACCTTTTGGTCCAAGAATTTTTCCAAGCTTTCCTAATTCACTCATAGAATCTGGAGTTGAAATGATGACGTCCACATCTGTCCATCCACCTTTAATTTTCTCAAGGTATTCTTCAAAGCCTGCATAATCAGCACCAGCATCAAGTGCCTCCTGAGCTTTAGCACCTTTTGAAATTACTAATACAGAAACTGTTTTTCCTGTACCGTGCGGAAGTGAAACAGTTCCTCTCAGCATCTGATCAGCCTGACGGGGATCAACACCAAGACGCATTGCACAGTCTAAAGATTCAACGAACTTTACTTTAGAAGTTTCTTTTAGTAAAGCAACTGCCTCTTGAAGTGTATACTCTTTATCTTTTTTTAATTTTGACTGAAATTCTTTTTTTCTTTTTGTAATCTTCATATTTAAACCAAAGTATATTTAGTTTCGGAAAATAAAATTTAATCTTCGACAGTAAGTCCCATACTTCTTGCAGTTCCGGCAATCATACTCATTGCGTGATCAAGATCGAAAGCGTTTAGGTCTTTCATCTTTATCTCCGCAATTTCCTTAAGTTGATTACGTGATACCTTTCCAACTTTTGTTCTGTTAGATTCAGCTGAACCCTTTTCAACTTTCGTCAGCTTCTTAAGGAGTACCGCTGCAGGAGGTGTTTTCGTAATAAAGGTGAAGGACTTATCTGAAAACACTGTAATGACTACAGGGATGATCAATCCATCCTTATCCTGCGTTCTTGCATTAAACTGTTTACAGAACTCCATTATATTAACGCCCTTTTGACCAAGTGCCGGTCCTACAGGTGGTGATGGATTCGCCTTACCTGCTGGTATCTGTAATTTTATAAAACTATCAATTTTTTTTGCCATGATTATTTACCCTAATCGAATAAAAATTATTTTTCTAATTCTGCTTGAACGAAGTCAATCTCAACCGGAGTTTTTCTTCCAAAAATTGAAACCATAACCTTCATTTTCATTTTTTCTTCATTTACTTCCTGAACAGTTCCACTAAAGTTGTTGAATGGACCATCAATTATTTTAACAAGATCACCGTTTCTGAAAATGGTTTCCATTCTTTCAGTACTTTCGTTTTGAGTAATCCTGCCAACTATTCTTCTAACTTCTTCCGGCTGAAGAGGATTTGGCATATTGCCAGTACCGAGGAAACCCATCACCGATTGTGTTCTTAGAATGAATTCCTTTACCTGATTATCTAATTCTGCCTGAACAAGAATATATCCCGGGAAAAAGTTTTTTGTTTTACTTCTTTTTTTCCCATCCTTAACTTCGAATACTTTTTCTGTTGGAACGAGGATCTCTTTTATCTTTAACTGTAACTGTTCATTCTCCAGAATCCCAGTTTCCAGAAATTGCTTCACCTTGTTTTCGTGTCCAGAGAAAGTTCTAACTACATACCATTTTGCTTCCATCAATCTTACCTGTTAAAATATTCCCTTCATTACCTGACTAATGAGCATATCTATTATATAAGCGAATCCAGCTAGTATAATACAAACTACAATAACAATTTTAGTAGATTCAAAAAGTTCAGCCTTTGTAGGCCAGGTAACTTTTTTCATTTCCTTCACTACGTCTTCAAAAAAATTTTTTATCTTTTCTTTCATTTTGCAATCAATAATTTTTAGTGGCACGTCAGGAGGGACTCGAACCCCCAACCTGCGGTTTTGGAGACCGCTGCTCTAGCCAATTGAGCTACTGACGTATTATTTAGTTTCCTTAAATATTACGTGCTTGCGAACTACAGGATCATACTTTTTATATTCAACTCTTGAAGGATGAGTTCTCTTATTTTTTGTAGTAGTGTATCTGTAGCCGGTACCTGCGGTACTCTCTAAAGTTATTATTTGTCTTATATTACTTTTTGCCATAGTTTGCTCCTAAAATATTTTGAGCTGACGACCGGGATTGAACCGGTGACCTCATCCTTACCAAGGATGTGCTCTACCAACTGAGCTACGTCAGCGATGTGTAGAGCGGGAGACGGGACTCGAACCCGCGACCAACAGCTTGGAAGGCTGTGACTCTAGCCAACTGAGTTACTCCCGCCTAAAATTAAAAATAAACATTGCATTCATTAATAGAACTGAGCAAAGAAAATCACTTTCAAAAAATTGTTTTTTGATTAAAAGTAAAATTTCAATTCAATTTTTAAAGCAAGAAAAAGGAGTACTAAAAAATATTTTCTAAAAATGAAAAATACTGCTTAAATTCCGTGGGCGGCGAGGGATTCGAACCCCCAAAGGCATACGCCAACGGATTTACAGTCCGCCCCGGCTCTCCAACTCCGGCGTCCGCCCGATTTTTCAAAAACCGAGCATCAAATATATTCGCTGATGAATAAAAATGCAAGTTATTTGAGTGTTGATGCTTAAAGAGTTAATGTTTCCACAATTCGCGGTCTAAACTGCGATACTGGATTGCCTCGCTGACGTGTTGAGGTAAGATATTTTCAGAATTATCTATATCGGCTATTGTTCTGCTTACCTTCAAAATCCGATCATAGGCACGAGCTGACAAACCAAGTTTTGTCATTGCCATTTTCAGTAATTCTTCTCCTGCCGTGTCTAATTTGCAATATTTTCTAACTTCTTTGGAGCCCATATCGGCATTATTAAAAATATGTTTGTATTCCTTAAACCTATTTAGCTGAATATCTCTTGCTTTAATAACCCTATCCCTGATAATTTCAGACTTTTCCGCAGGTGCTTCGGTTGCCAATTCTTTATACTTCACAGCAGGAACTTCAATATGAATATCTATTCTGTCGAGCAATGGTCCAGAAATTTTTGCCATGTACTTTTGTATTAATGGTGGTGTACAAGTGCACTCTTTGTTTGGATCGGTGAAATAACCACAAGGACAGGGGTTCATAGCTGCAGCAAGCATAAAGTTGGCAGGAAATTCTAGTGAAAGCTTCGACCTGCTTACAGTAACACGTGAATCTTCTAGTGGTTGCCTTAATACTTCCAATACATTTTTTTTGAACTCGGGTAATTCATCAAGAAAAAGAACACCATGGTGAGCAAATGAAACTTCACCTGGCCGGGGAAAACTTCCCCCTCCTACTAATGCTGCGTCAGATACGGTATGATGAGGACTTCTGAATGGGCGTTCAGTTATTAGAGCTGTTTCCCGTGATAATATCCCGGCTATGCTATGGATCTTTGTAGTTTCAAGAGCTTCTTCAAATGTGAGTGGAGGAAGAATAGTAGGCAATCTTTTTGCCAGCATAGTTTTACCTGAACCAGGAGGCCCAATCATTAATATATTATGAGCTCCTGCGGCAGCAACTTCTAATGCACGTTTTACATTCTCTTGTCCTTTAACATCAGAAAAATCCAGATGATATTTATTTACTTTCGAAAATATTTCTTTCCTATCCGATTTAACAGGAATTAGCTCATTGGTTGCATTAAGAAAGTCAACAACTTCATTCAGCTTTGTAACCCCATAGACATTAATTTCATCGACAATTGAAGCTTCAATAGAGGATTCAGCTGGTAAAATAATTCTTTTAATCCCCTTCTTTTTCGCTTCAACTGTTATCGGGAGTGCACCCTTTACAGGTCTCAGTTTCCCATCAAGAGAAAGTTCTCCGAGAAAAACTGTATCATTTAATTTATTAGATTCGATTAAGCCAGTTGCTGTAAGCAACCCAATAGCAATAGGCAGATCAAACGAACTGCCTTCTTTTTTTATATCGGCAGGAGCAAGATTGACTGTAATTTTTTTCAGAGGATATTCGAAATCGCTATTCTTTATTGCTGCTGTTACTCTTTCACGGCTTTCCTTGACAGCATTATCTGGCAGACCAACAATTATAAATCCGGGGATTTGTTTTTCAACGTTAGTTTCTACTTCAACAAGGTAAGCATCAATTCCATAAGTAGCGCTTGATAGAATTTTTGAAAGCATATAAAGTGAATGTTAATTTTTTCTCATTAAAGGAATATTCTTTCAACCAATCTATTTCGCGAAAATCATTTTTTTGGTTTGAGAGGATAACGGAGTAGTTATTTGATATAAATAAATTCCCGATGTTAATCCTGTTGCATCAAATTTAAACTGATATACACCGCTGGATAAAAATCCTGAATGAAGCAACGCAACTTCTTTGCCTGCCAGATCATAAACCTTAATCTCAACATCTGAATCCTGAAAGAGTTCAAATTCTATTAAAGTAGTAGGGTTAAATGGATTTGGATAGTTTTGCCCGACTATCAAATCTTCAACCACTCCCTGCCCTACCTTGACAACATCTGAATAAACTACGGAGCCATCCTTATTTACCTGCTTTACCCGAAAATATACAATTTCAATTTGTTCATTTTTTTCACTCAGCATTGAGTAGATTTTTTCTTCAACATTTTCTGCTGCCACTTTACCGGCTTCAATAAAATCACCATTACCAATAGCTCTTTCCAGAGCATAATGATCAACATCTCTGTAGCTTCCGCCATTCCATTCTATTTCGTAAAAGTTATTCATCAATTTAAAACTAATCTCAGGTGCCCGTGGAAATAGTGGGGCATCAGACTTAACAAATCTAATTCTTTCATAAGAGATACTTTTCTGATTCAGAAGAGCTCTTAATTCAGTTTCAGAAAAATTCATCTGGAAGATAACATTTGAGCTATCATCGGAATAATCGGGATAATTTCTATTTCTATTTATGGAAGTAAAAGAATCATTTAGGTTAACCAAACGAAGCTGTTCTAAACTAAACTCACCTGTGGGCATATCATTTTGAAAATGCAAAACAAGATTGTCAAAGTCTAAATAGTTATTAATTTTAATTCTAGCTAATTCTTCCTCATTGCAGTGAAATGTAAGCTCATTATTGCGTTTGTCAAGATTTATATTGAAGTGATACCAAATATTCGGCGATATGAAAAAAGGTTTTATCTGGAACAGATCGTTATCCTTAGAATTAATCACAAGCATTTGGTTTTCATTTATTGACAAATAATACTCGACCCAGTTTGTTTCCCAGTTGATAATCTTCAAAAAGGTTGAATTGAAATTTTTAGCTTTCAGCCAGAACTCGACTGCCAGTACTTCATCAAAATTATAAATGAGAGGTAAGTTCAAATAAGAATTCTGACTTAGAGAAGCTGCACTCTCTGCTGTCAAATACTTCTCATAATAATTAAATGAAAGATTAAACTGATTGGTAATATTCGAACTAATTTTATTTTCCGAATTGGCCAGATGACCTACTATTTTTCCCTCACCAATAAATTCGCCGTAAAATTTCAGGCTACTTGAATTTGAGCTTATGGGTTTTAGAGACAATACAAGTTGAAAATATGCTTCATCCGCAAAAAGGGTTGTGTCCGAAAAGTCAATAGTAAATTTTTGATAATTCTCAGAATATTCAGTTATAAACTCTGTTTTGGCTGGAATTTGAAATCTGATATCTGGAGTCCAAAGTTCCAGTTTATTAATATTAAGTGAAAAGTCAGGTAAGAAATAAATATCGAGCCTATCAGCCTCTGGAAATTTATTAGAAGTGATGATTGAAACTTCGAAGCTGCCATTGGATGGAATATGCTCAGGGATAAAAACTCTGAAATTATCCTGCGCATTTGCTTCAAATGCGAAAAAAAGCAAAAAAGACAGTAATATGTTTATTAGTTTAAACATCCTTCTGCAATTAAAGCAATTAATATGATTAGTTCAACTACTTATATTGACGGAGAAAGCCAATACGATCCTGTAGCTTGCCGACAGGTATTAGAAGTTTATCTTTTCCATAGATTGCGTCTTCACGATTTGTGAAAGCCATCTCATAATCTTTGCTCATGACAATTGCTTCTTCGGGGCATACTTCTTCACAAAAGCCGCAAAAAATGCATCTTAACATATTAATTTCAAATTTTACGGGATATCGTTCTTTCTCTAATTCAGTCTCCGCAGCCTGCACCTCAATGGCTAATGCAGGACATACTCTTGAACACAAGCCACAAGCAACACATCTCTCAACACCATTTTCTTCCTGAACAAGTACTGGTCGTCCACGATATGAACCAGTTGGTTCAAATTTCACCTCAGGATATTCCATAGTGAACTTTGGCTTAAACATCGTCCGGAATGTAAGCGCTAAACCTTTAATTATTTCGGGGACATAAATCTTTTCCCAGAAATTAAGATCTTTTATTCGTCTTCTTTTTGTTGGGGTTTCCATTTCCATAAAATTTTTACTTGTTCAATTATATGTTTAAATATTGATCAACTCAATACAAAAACAATCCTACATACCAAATATCATAATTAGTACCGCAACCCAGATTATATTTATTAATGACAGCGGGAACATCACTTTCCAGCCAAGATTCATTAGCTGGTCATACCGAAATCGTGGTAAGGACCATCTTACCCACAAGAAAAAGAAAAGTAACGCTGCCATCTTTAATAAAAACCCTCCGAAACACAAAAGAGTTTCCAGGATTGGTGAGAGACCTAATTTTTCGATGTAAGGAATTTGCCATCCACCTAAATATAGAGTAGCAATGAAAGCGCTTGCCATAATCATATTAGCATATTCAGCGAGGAAAAATCCTGCAAACTTCATACTGCTGTATTCGGTGTGAAATCCTCCGACAAGCTCCGGTTCAGCTTCAGGCAAATCAAAAGGTAGCCGGTTTGTTTCAGCAAATGCAGATACGAGAAAAGTTATAAAACCGATTGGCTGAACAATCGCATTCCACATCCAGCCAGATTGTGATTCAACAATTGCTACTGGTCTGAGTGATTCAGATAAAAGTAAAACTCCCGCAACCGAAAATCCCATCGAGACTTCGTAAGAAATCATTTGTGCAGATGAACGTATACCTCCAAGAAGTGAATACTTGCTTCCTGATGACCAGCCGGCTAATGTTAATGCATATACTCCAAGTGAAGTTAATGCGAGAATGAAGAGAACACCTATGTTAACATCCGCAACAATAAGCGAAATATTGTAATCTCCAATTTGAAGATCGGGACCAAAAGGAATTACAGCATAAGTAGATAATGCTACTAGCAATGCAATCACAGGTGCTAGTGCGTGGATCTTTCTATCTGCATTATCGGGAACAATATCTTCCTTCAACACAAGCTTAAATAAATCCGCAAATGGCTGAAGAGCACCATGCCATCCAACCCTGTTCGGACCAATTCTGTTTTGTGCCCAGGCACTTACCTTTCTTTCAAAGTAAACAAGATACGCAACTGTTACCAGCATGGTTCCAACAACTACTGCAACTTTAATCAGTGCGATGATTACAATTTCGAGAATGCTCATTTTTAGGATACTTTTACATTGTTTGAAATTTCAGATTTTACTTTCGCTCCAAGCTCTCCAATTACATCGTAGTCCAGATTCTTAAAAGCATCAATTGAATTTGCCATTTCAGCAAAAATTTCTTCGGCCATATTAAATTTAATTTTACTGCCCATTGCTTTAGCAACAGACGTTAAAATTTTCCATGTAGGAAGTGCATTTATTTTTTTACCTGCAGCCCATCTGTCCCATTTGGTTCCGAATTTATCCAGCCTGCTCATACTCATTCCATCAAGTGCGCGGTCTTGCTCAACAACAGAAATAGCAGGATGTATTCTCTGAACAACTCCGGAAACATTAACAAATGTTCCGTTCTTTTCTACATAAGTTGCAGCGGGAAAAATTAAATCGGCGAGAGCGGTGCTTCTGTTGTGATTGGTTGAATGAACTATTAATAACTCTAATCCAGCGATTGCATTTTCAAATTCAGGGAAAGCTTCTAGGATGTCGTCTTCTACTAAATAGAGTGCTTTAATTTTTTTCTCTTTGATTGCATTTAAGATTCCCTGAATATCCAATCCGGATTTTGATGGTTGAATTCCAGCTAACTCAGCGCCGAGTGAGTTTGGAGTTAGATCTTCTGTTCTTAAAATATCATCAGCAAAAGAAGGATCAATATGACGAATGTAATCAAGATTACCTGTTCCAAGTACGGTTTTGGCAAACTTTGCAATGATGTAATTATCTTCACAAGTTGCATACGCTGATCCGATCACTGCTATCTGTTCTTTTGTGAATAATTTAAGTTTTGAAACAGCTTCATTTACTGCTTCATCCCAACTTTTCTCAATTAACTGTCCATCTTTCCGTATTTGAGGAGAGTTAATTCTGCTATCTGCATTAACATTTTTGAAAGTGTTCAATCTTCCATGGTCACACATCCAATAGCTATTTACATCTTCATTGTGGCGCGGAACTAATCTTAAAATCTCATTATTTCTAACCCAGATTTCTGTATTACATCCTCTAGAGCACCCAATACAAATTGAATTGGTCGAAGACATATCCCAAACACGAGCTTTAAATCTGAAATCCCTGCTCGTCAATGCACCAACAGGACAGATATCAATTGTGTTCATCGAATAAGGATTATCCATTTCTTCGCCAGGATAGGTTACTATTGTAACTCTGTCTCCTCTTTTCACAAAAGTGAGTTCAGGATCTTTTGCAATCTCATCACAGAATCTTATACAACGTGAACAGGAGATACATCTTTCACCGTCAAACATTACTCGCGGACCAAGAGCAACTCTTTTATCTTTGTGAACTTTTTCTTCAACAAACCTGCTTTCGCCCACACTGTATTTGTAAGCATAATCCTGAAGCTTGCATTCTCCTGCTTCATCGCAAATTGGACAGTCAAGCGGATGGTTAATGAGCAGAAATTCCATCACAGCATTTTGTGCAGCAA
This sequence comes from Ignavibacteriaceae bacterium, assembly GCA_014860115.1. Taxonomy (GTDB): domain Bacteria; phylum Bacteroidota; class Ignavibacteria; order Ignavibacteriales; family Ignavibacteriaceae; genus IGN2. Next base: position 7,536 of record JACZKK010000037.1, on the reverse strand, counting down.
CAACTTTTTCATTTTTTGTGTGAACAATCATTCCCTCTGAAGCGAGAGTTGAGCAGGCAATTACCAGCTTTGGCATTTTTTCTACTTCAACCAAACAAATTCTGCAGTTACCTGAAACAGAAAGCTTCGGATGCCAGCAGAAATGTGGTATTTCAATTCCATGATCGCGGGCAGCCTCAATTATGGTTTGCCCCTGTTTGAACTCTATTGTTTTTCCATCAAGATTAATGTTCGGCATAATTAGTTTTTGTTTTACAAATTTATTTTGTGTCTGATTTGAGAATTACTTTTATAAGTTTTGAATCATTCAATAATTCGTTCGCTGCTTTCTGCACATCTTCTGTAGTTATCCTGTCAATTCTACCAAGATATTCTTCCACTGGAATGATTCTATCATAATAAATGATAGAGTTAGCAATCCGCATCATACGGTTGGTTGTACTCTCGAGACTGAGAAGCATTCCTCCTTTTAAATATTCTTTTACCTTTCTTAGTTCCCTTTCAGTTATAGGAATTTCCTTAAGCTTCTTAAACTCCCTATAAATAATATCGATTACTTTCGAATACTGATTCTGGTTTGTCGAAAAATAAATTCCAAAAGCAGAAGTGTCGTTGTAAGAATTTAAGAAAGAATTAATCTGATAAGTGATTCCCAGCTTTTCTCTAACAGCAAGAAAAAGTCTCGAGCTGCTACCTTCACCAATCAGTGCTGATAAAAATCTTACAGGAACTCTTCTCTTATCATTATAACCATAAGTTGCTCTTCCGATAATAGTATGAACCTGCTGGACATCTTTTTCAATAAATGCGTCTTCAACTTTTTTATGATTAAATTTATCTCTGCTTCTTCGACGCTTCGATTCTCTTTCAGTAATATATTTTTCGGTTAGTTTAATCAGTTCATCGTGCTTTACATTTCCAGAAGCAACAACTAGTAATCCATCAGTGTTATAGTTTGAGCCGTGAAAATTGAATAATTCATCCGATACAAAATTCCGGATATTTGTTTCTTTACCAATTACGGGATAACTAAGTCTGTTTCCACTGAAAATTATTTCCTCAAATTTATCATAAAGCAGTTCTTCAGGATTATCATCCAGATCTTTCAGCTCATCTATCACAACTCCGGCTTCTTTCTTAATATGATTTTCTTTGAAGAGTGGATTTTGAATTAAATCGGATAAAACACTGAATGTTCTTCCTAAATTTACTGTGAGACCTTTTGAATAATAACAAGTGTGTTCTTTTGAAGTGAAAGCGTTCAGGTAGCCGCCATAAGATTCAATTTCCTCAGCGATCATTTTGGCAGTACGCTTTTTCGTTCCCTTGAATAACATATGCTCAATAAAATGTGAAATCCCATTATTGCGCAACGATTCATCCCGGGCACCAACATTAAACCAAAAGCCAAGTGTAAATGATTGAACATGGGGTATAAATTCTGATATTATTTTCGTCCCGCCGGGGAGCGTTGTTAAGTAGTAATTGTCCACAAATTTTGCTGATTATAATAGAATTTGAAAACAAATATAAGTACAAAAGGAATAACGGGAAACGAATGTATTGTTAAATTGTTTTATTGTTTACGACCTAATAACAATTTAGCAATACAACAATAAAGCAATTGTAATTTGAAATCTTAAACTTCAGCGCTCTTTGGATACTTCTTCATATACTTCTGTAAAAAATCCCCGATAGCATTATAAGCTTTCTCAAGAATTTTTTCATTCGGCAGAAATACCACTCTGAAATGATTCGTTCCTGGAACCTGTCCGAAGCCGCTTCCCGGAACGACAACCACTCCGGTTTCTTTAATTAATTGGGCAACAAATTGTGCATCCGATTCAATTCCGTGCAGTTGAGGAAAAGCGTAAAAAGCACCTTCAGGTTTGATACAGGAAATTCCTTCAATTGAATTCAACATTTCAACTGTCATATTTCTTCGTGAAGTTAATTTGGCATTCGCTTCAACAAGATGGGATTGGTCTCCCTCCAAAGAAATTTTTATTCCATACTGTTCCGGATGATTTGCTGAAAGCCTTGCTCTCAGAATTTTATTTATCGCTTCGATGTAATTTGAAAGAATTTCTTTTCTGCCGCTGACAATTCCCCATCCGATCCTAAATCCCGGAACCATATAATTTTTTGAAAGCCCACCAAACGTAACACAGGAGACATCTTTGTTCATGGATCCAATAGAAATGTGTTTCTTTCCATCAAATAAAAGTTTATCGTAAATCTCATCAGCAAAAATTACAAGATCGTATTCGAGTGCAAGATCAATTATCGCCTGAAGATTTTCTTTCGTATAAAGTGAACCCGTCGGATTATTCGGATTGATTAAAATTATAGCTTTTGTCTTTTTGTTGATTTTACTTTTTATATCATCAATATCCGGCAGCCAACCGTTTTGTTCATTAAGATAGTAAGGATTCTCCATCATCTGCAGCTTGCTTGCAATGGCTGTGTAAAGCGGATAACCGGGAGTCGGAGTTAAAACATTCTCCCCATCATTTACAAGTGCAGTCAGACAAATATCAATCGCTTCGCTGGCACCGGTTGTTACGAAAATATCGTGAACATTTTTTATTCCTTTTCTCTCAGCTTCTTTTTCAATTGCTGAAACTGCTTCTTTAATCCCAGAAGAAGGTGCGTATCCATTAAAATTTTTCATCATTGCATCGTAAGTTGCTTTTACCAGATGAAGCGGCGGCTGGAAATCAAACAGGTTTGGATCTCCAATATTCAGATACAGCATTTCCTTCCCTGACTTTGCAACTTCATTTGCAAGAACGACAATGTCTCTTACAGCATAAGTGATATTATCTGTTCTTATTGCAGGGACTATTTTTCTCTGATTCATATCTGCTCCAGGTTTACAAAGCTAAAATAATTTTCAATACAAATTTAAAGGAAATTAATCTGGAATGCGATTCAAAAAAATAACCTCGCACCGGTAAAACTGATTCATTTAACAATTAGCAACGAATTAAAATGTAATAGTTATATTTGCCTCAAATTTTAATAAGAAGTATAACAGGTCAGATGAAAGTCTTAAAATTCGGAGGCACTTCTGTAGGCTCTTCAGAGAGAATAAAGGAAGTCGCAAGACTAATTCACAATGATGAGAAACAAGTTGTTGTTCTTTCTGCAATGTCCGGGACAACAAACGCCCTCGTTCAAATTGCTGAAGCACTTTACTCGAAGAAGAATTCAAAAGCCAACCAACTGATCAGTCAGCTTGAAAAAAAATACAAGCAGGTTGTTTCAGAATTATTTTCAGATGCTGAATTTAAAAAAGAAGGATTAGCTTTAATTGATTCACACTTCAATTATATCAAATCATTCACTCAGGATCTTTTCACAATTCACGAAGAGAGAGCAATCCTTGCACAGGGAGAATTAATTTCAACAGCACTTTTGCATCTTTATTTACAGGAACAAAAGATTGATTCAATTCTTTTGCCGGCACTTAATTTTATGAGAATTGATACGAATGGTGAACCTGATAATTATTATATAAAAGAAAACCTTGAACGAGAATTAGAAAAATACCCCGATAAATCCGCCACAGGCGGATTGTTTATCACCCAAGGATATATCTGTCGTAATCTTTATGGTGAAGTTGATAACTTAAAACGCGGCGGGAGTGATTACAGTGCTTCTCTAATCGGAGTGGCGATCAACGCGGAGGAAATTCAGATTTGGACAGACATCAGCGGATTCCACAACAATGATCCGAGATATGTAGAAAATACTTATCCGATAGAACGATTGTCGTTTGATGAAGCAGCAGAGCTTGCTTATTTCGGTGCAAAGATTCTTCATCCTTCGAGCGTGCAGCCGGCAAAGCTTGCGAATATTCCTGTAAGACTTAAAAATACTATCAAGCCGGAAGACCCCGGAACTTTAATCTCCGGTGAAGCGAATGGTAAAGGACTAAAAGCTGTTGCTGCGAAAGACGGTATCACTGCAATTAAAATAAAATCAGGACGGATGCTGCTGGCTTATGGTTTTTTAAGAAAAGTATTTGAAGTTTTCGAACGATTTAAAACTCCAATTGATATGATAACTACTTCCGAAGTTGCAGTTTCAGTTACTATCGACGATACGACTTATCTCACAGCAATAATGGAAGAACTTAAATATTATGGAGCTGTTGAAATTGATTCAGATCAGACAATCATTTGTGTCGTCGGAGAAAACTTGATAGAGCAAAAAGGAATGATCAACAAAGTGCTCGAAGCACTAAAGCATTTCAATTTAAGAATGATTTCTTATGGCGGAAGCAGACATAGCATTTCCATTCTCGTAAATGCACAGGATAAAAAAGAAGCTCTCAATTCACTCAACGGAATATTTTCCACCTGAGGCGGACAAGTAATGCAATTCGATAAAGAGCAAATAAAAAAGTTCAATAGCCTCGAGACACCTTTTTATTATTATAATCTCGATCTTCTGAATAAAACTCTTGAAGAGCTAAACAAAGAATCTTCAAAACGAAATTACAAAATTCATTATGCACTGAAAGCTAATTCAAATGATAGAATTTTAAAAATTATAAGTGGCGCCGGTTTAGGAGCTGATTGTGTCAGCGGAAATGAAATTACTAAGGCTGTTTCAGCTGGTTTTAAAAATGGTGAAATAGTTTTCGCAGGAGTCGGGAAATCTGACAAAGAAATCAGGACGGCACTGGTGAATAATATCGCCTGCTTTAACGTAGAATCAGTTCAAGAACTGGAAGTAATTAATTCAATTGCATCAGCTCAAAATAAAATTGCCCCGCTTGCTATAAGAATTAATCCGAATGTCGATGCGAATACGCATCATTATATAACCACCGGTCTCGAGGAAAATAAATTCGGAATCAATACCTGGGAACTTCCGGCGATTATCGAAAAACTTTCATCATTAAAAAATATTAATCTGATTGGAATACATTTTCATATCGGTTCGCAAATAACCGATCTGAATATTTTTAAAGGACTTTGCTTAAGAGTAAACGAAATTCAAAAATGGTTTGACGAGCGCAATTTTCAATTCAAATCGATAAATGCGGGTGGTGGTTTAGGAATCAATTATGAGGATCCAGATGCTGAATTGATCCCGGACTTCAGATCATACTTTGATGTGTTTCATAAATTTTTGGAAGTGCGCCCCGATCAGGAAATTCACTTTGAAATTGGCAGAGCGATCATTGGTCAATGCGGTTCACTAATTTCAAGAGTTCTTTATATAAAAGAAGGCATGAGTACAAACTTCGCTATTCTAGATGCTGGAATGACTGAGTTAATAAGGCCTGCACTTTACCAGTCCTATCATAAAATTGAAAACCTTTCGAATTTTGGATTTCAGATTTCGGATTTCGGATTTCGAAAATATGATGTCGTCGGTCCAATCTGTGAATCGTCTGATACATTCGGAAAATCAATTCTTCTGCCGGAAACAATAAGGGGTAACTTGATCGCCATCAGATCAACCGGTGCGTATGGAGAAGAGATGGCTTCGGGTTACAACCTTCGGGAGAAAGCCAAATCGCACTTTTCTGACAAGATTTAAACTGAATCAAATTTCTTAATAAGCTTTTTTTTTATAAGTTTGCCTCAAGAATAACTCATCTTGAGTCGATCAGGATCGGGATTCATCAAAAATAATATGGTTCTTTTCTGTTCTGGATAATCCTAAGCTGATCAAAATCATTAACCCATAACTAGGAGGTTACAATGGAAAAAAAGAAAAATATTTTGGTTATTGATGATGAACCGGATGCAATAGAATTCGTAAGGGCTGTTCTCTCAAGTCTTGGCGAGTTCAATATCATTGAGGCGAATGATGGTGAAGAAGGTCTGATAAAAGCTAAAAAGAATTCTCCTGATTTGGTAATACTTGATATAATTATGCCAAGACAATCGGGTTTCGATGTATTTTACGAACTTCGGAAGAATAAGCACACAAAAAACATCCCTATCGTCATGCTTACTGGTGTGGCGGATAAAGCCGGTCTGAAGTTTTTTAAAGATGACATGAAAAAGTATTTCGGCAGTGAACCAATTGAATATCTTGAAAAACCGCTCAATCCCGATTCGCTAATTGATACAGTAAAAAAAATCTTTAATATTTAGTTCGGTTATGTCTGCGCTTGTGGATATCTCTTTGGAGATTTTCAAACTTGCCGAGAAGAAAATTCACATTGAAACTTTTCTGGAAGAATTTCTCTGCCTTGTAAAGAAAGCTTTGAATGCAGAACAGTGCCAGATAAATATCTATGATAGAGAGACCAAAAGTATTAGCAATTCGTTTTGCTGCAAAAGCGGGATGAAGATAATTAAAAAGAATTATCAGCCGCACTCAGGCACGGATATTCTTATAGATATTTTCCATCGTCATTCCAGTCGAAGACAATTAGCTAACATCACAAAAAAAATCCTTCAACCCACTGAATCAAAAAAGATTGACGAACTAATCAGCACTCGGGTAAAATCTCTCCTTGTTGTACCTATGATCAATAGAGAGAAAATGATTGGATATTTATTTGCCGTCAATAAAAAAGACAAATCTAAATTTTCAAAATCAGATGAAAAGCTAATCAGCGTTTTTGCCTCACAGTCAGCTTTAGTTATTAAGAATTTCAGATTATTTGAAGAAAATTTAACCAAGGCCAGGTTATCAAACCTTGGTAAAAGGATAATTGATTCAGCACACGGTTTGAAAAATATTTTAAACAATCTGGATGGAGGGACATTCATTGTCGAACGTGGCACGCTCACGAAAAACATGCAAGAAGTAAACAAAGGATGGGATATTTTAAAACGAAATTCAAACCGTTTACGGGATTTAGTGCTGGATATCCTCTTTTACTCCAGACCCAAAAAGCCTGAATATAAGTTGACTGATATTAATATTATTTGTTTGGATGTGAGTGAACTAATTGATCAGATCGCCAAAGAGCATAACATCAAAATTGAGTTGGACTTAAATCCATCAATTGGTCTTTTCTGTTTAGATCCAAAGAGTATTTACCGATGCATACTGAACCTGGTTTCTAATGCAATAAATGCTTGCCAGGAAAAAGGCAGCGGCGAAGTTTCAATAAAAACATCAATCGATGCAAATCTAAAACTTGAAATTGTTGTTGCGGATACCGGTACAGGAATAAGCAAGGAAAACCTGGATCATATTTTTGATGTCTTTTTTTCAACTAAAGGTTCTACAGGTACGGGACTAGGACTTGCGGTAACAAAGAAAATTATTAATGAACATTTAGGAAAAATTACAGTCGCTTCAGAAGTTGGCAAAGGAAGTGTTTTCACAATAACATTACCAAAAAATACAAGCAGTGAATGTTTTCAGAAAAATAAGTAACGCCGAATTGCTTATTTCTCAAATGACAAAAAATGACGTCAATATATGTTGACCAGCAGAATATTTGTTTTCCATAACCACAATGAACTGTAATATTTACAAATAAGAACAGATTCTTAATACATTTCTAATGATTTAACTAGTATCGAGGTTGGCATAAATGGTGAATCATAA
>JACZKK010000036.1 GCA_014860115.1 Ignavibacteriaceae bacterium | reverse complement strand
ATAATTATGATCAATAGTGTGATAGTCTGGCTCAATATCCATCCAAACTACTAGAAGAGTTCCGCTGTGATTTTTACCTGCGAAATAACAATGATCAACGCGGTTATTTGAACCATACAATGAAACCCATTTATAATCGGTCGCTGTGTTTGGTGGATTGAAATTCACAATTGCAGAATTAGTCAATCGAGAATAATGGCTTAGTTGAGAACTGCCGTTTCTGAATTCTATCACCGCTCCGTTAGGGCTTCTGCCATCCTTAAAATAAAGTCCATCAACAACCAGGTGGTCACCAAAAATTCTGAGATTAGAATTTCCGGTAATGATTGTCGTACCATACTCTTCCACGGTTAGCGTAATGGGATTTCCCGGTGCTCCATTTGCTGTGAAATAAAAAATAATGTTCGACCAGGTGCCCTTTTTAAGAACTACTGAATCACCTGGAACCACGACCTGAACGGCACTATTAAACTCCTGAAGATTAGAAACAAGATATACAGTCGCCTCCAACCTTAAAGTCGAAAGGAATATAATAGCAATAATGCTCAAAGTTGTTAGGGTAGATTTCATTTATTTTTACAGATAGTTAGGGATGCCGGATGTTTTACAACACCCGGCTAAAAAAATTACTTCATTAAGATCATCTTCTTCGTGGAAACAAACTCACTTGTTTTCAAAGTGTAGAAATATACTCCACTAGATAATCCTTTAGAATCAAACGTGTACTCATAATTGCCTGAATTTTTAAATCCATCTACAAGCACGGCAACTTCTTCACCAACAACATTAAATACAGTCAGAGAAACATTCCCTGCTTGGGAAAGCGAAAACTGTATGTTGGTTTGCGGGTTAAACGGATTCGGATAATTCTGTGATAAAGTAAACTCGTTTGGAATTTGCCCATTGTCAATTTCTCTAATTCCAGAGAGTTGCCCGGTCCATCTTCTATCACCTATTCCAAGACCATCGTGACCTAATGTACGAAGTGCATTACCCTGCGGGATTGTAAAATCCCAATTTTCAGGATCAGCAAATTGAGGATCTATTCCGTACAGAGTAGTGGAGTCGATTGTTCCCCTACCCCAACAAAATGACCAACTACTTGGGACATCTGCACGATATGCACCATCAGGAAGTCGGACAGTATCAGTACCAACAACTCTTACACAAGCAAATGAATCAACATTGGCAAGTGTACTTCCTTCTCTTTCAAATGAAACTAATGAGCCGGCGCCGCCAAAATTATCATTACCGGTTATGCTGTAGGTAATAAGAAGATTTCGCATTATTGAGTTAGTAAATTCTCTTTCCCAGATAACTCTTCTATAACATCCGTAGAAAGTACAATTTTCGATTAAGACAGGATTGTCAACGGTTGTTGAATCACCATCACTTTCAATTTTCATTGAAGAGCCGCGAATATTAATAAAGGTACAATTTCTTACTGTAAATGATGTCCAGCAATTATTTGTTGGATGGACAGGAGTTTTGTGTGTGTTAATTGATCTTAATGCTTCATCACCTGTGTTAGCAAAAGTACATCTTTCAAAATGCACATCACCAGCCCTAGCATTAGTAGCAATATCGAAAATTGTTCCATCCGTGCTGAACTGTGGGTCAGCATATCTATAGATGTTTTTAATTGTAACATCAAAAGCTTTAACATCCGGCATTCCCGCACTATCGGATACCTGCATAACATATCTACATGAATCATATTTAGCAGCTACCGGATCGTATCCATCGATGGTAAGATTCATCAATGTAAAATTTTTTCTTACCCATAACCACCTTGCGGCAAGAGAATTTTTCGGGACTATAATTGGTTGTGTAACCGCACCATCCCGCCCCTTAATAGTCATAGGCGATAAAATTGATGTTGCATTGCAATAATAAATGCCGCCATCATCAACAAGAACAAGTGTATCGGCATTACCACCATTTGCAAAATCAATTGCAGCATTCAACCCCTGAGCTACAGTGACGTTGATAGTCTGCCCAGGTGTTAAAGTTGTAAAAAGTGCAAACACAAAGAAAGCACTTAACAACAGTTTCATTTTTTTCATTCCGTTTCTCCTTTATTTGTTTTGGAATATTTAATTAATTCAATAATTAGAGGTATTGTCAAAGTGTTATTGTATAACCGAAATAAAAATTACTTGCAGATTCATAACTATAATTCGTATTGCTATAATAAATATCCTCGTATTTCATAGTCTTATACTCATATGCTAAATCAATTCTACCATAAACAATATTAGCGCTCAGACCAACGGTAAAACCATTTATAGCCGGCCCACTATCCTGTATTCCTGAACCATCAGGGACAAAATAAGCTGATGAATATCTGTATCCGGCAAGAAAAGACAGAAAATCGAATGCAGCATATTCTACACCGAAGCCAACTATTGTTTGATCAACCCAACCTCGATTAGTGCTGTCTCCATGCGCAAATGAAAATTCGGCATTGCTGTAATTATTTTTCCCAAAATTAAATGCGATCACTAACTCATTAACAGGTTTAAAACTTATACCCACAGCATAAGAAAGAGGAATACTTAATTCATCTGTTCCAGAATCGGTTGAATTGAATGATTTAAGAACAGTTAAAGAATCGGTTGTCGTTGAAGTATTCCATTCTCTGGTGACAGTATATGGTAATCCAAAAGACACCCCGATACTAAAAGAGTTTATTTCGGCAATTGCTCCCAGAGTCCATTTTACAGCCGAGAAATCAGAGTTACCGGTCGTTTTTGTATCAACTGAATCATAAGAAAATTTGAACCGATTTGGACCACCGAGCAAATCAAAATATCCTAATTGTGTTATTTGTTGAGATTCGTCAACAGCGCTTGAAAGTATATTTGTGCTAAATCCAACTTTAATATTATCTATCACCTTATAACCGAGACCAAATATTATACTCTTCAAATCTCCCTGTCGCTCGCGATTATAATCGGACCAATTTACCCTGACACTATCGCCGGCGGATGTAACTCTTTCAATCACTGCGCCGTATTCGTCTGAACCTATGTGCGGGTCAAGATGGGTAGTGTTTCTATCATAATCCAAAATCATGCTTTGTGTAGCATATGCAGCAGAGATTACAAATTCTTGTTCTGCAATTATTAATGGATATGCGCCTGAAATATTATTTAGTTGAGTCCCACTCTGTGAAACTTGCCAATCAGCAGCCTCTTCGCTGAACGGGTCCAGACCCAATTTTGGTTCTTCGACAAAATAAGTTTGTGTTGTATCAAAAAATATTTGATTATCAAAAATTCCGTTATTAGCAGGATCGGGAGTATAAAGACGGTCGAGATAAAATGCGAGATTTACAAATTGTCGATTCGGTCTGTACCATTGATTTTCCCTCCACACTTGATTGTATGTATTAGCTGCAATTGAAAATTGAGGGCCGGCAATCCCAACTAACCCGGCGGGGTTCCAAAATAATGAATTAATATCTCCGGATAATGATGTGTAAGCCCTTCCCATTGCTACCGCTTTAATACCATTGTTGTTATCATCTCTCCATCCCTGAAATGCTAGATTGTCACCTCTATGTTGAGAAAAAGATGAACTTGTAAAAAGTAGAGTCAGTAAAGAAAACCAGACAAGCACTTTGAAATTATTTTTATTATTGTTTTGCATTTCTATTCTCCGGTAACCTAGTTAGTTATACTGAATCCAATTGTGAACCGATGGACATTTCCTAAATATTCTCCAAAGTCATTAAATGAATAATCGACTCTGTAGCCCTGGTAACCAACACCAGCGCCCAACGTTAATCCCTCCTCATCATAATTAATCTTGTATCCTGCCCTTAGAAAAAACATATCATAAAATGAATACTCTGCGCCAACGTTGTGCTGTTGGCTGTAATCTCTCGGTTGCGATAAATTGTAAGCAAGTAATAATGTTTGATTATCAATATCTGCAATAAGAGAATTATCGGGCGCAAATAAATTAGCCGAAATTCCAAATGTGAGAACTTGCGGTAGCGGATACTCCCTATTAACAAACTTAACTTCCTGACCAAAATTTCTTAAAGCGACTGCTACTACAATAGATCTAAAGCCAGTTTTGTAAATTAGACCGCCATCGAACATCCATGAACTAGCAGATTCAGCATATAAATCTTCATATGCCACTTTGAATGAGAGACCAAAAGAAAATTTATCTGTTAAAGATTTTGCATACGATATGCCGCCAACAAAGAATCCGGGACTCATAGTTTCTCCTGTTAATCCAGGATTGTAAATTCCAGTCACAGGGTCTCTGTAAAGATAATCAACCCTTGTAATTGGAATATCCCCAACGTTATTCATTTGAAGTTGCAAAGCAAGTGTCCCAAAACTTTCAATAGTATAAGCCGTAGCAAGAGCTAATTGAGAGACATCAAGAAACCAATCAACATAATAAATTGAGACATCAAATTTATTTACTTCAACGAGTGCCCCGGGGTTCCAGAATACTGCGTCAGAATTATTGACGACCGAAACAAAAGCCTCTCCCATTCCGGTAGATCTTGCACCCGGCATTACTTTTAAGAATTGAAAAGAAGTTGTTCCAACCTTATCAATACCACCACCTTGTGCAAAAGTAAAGGATGCAATTAGAATCAAATAAACGGTTATAAATTTCATCTTCATTTTAATAACCTTTAATAAAAGATATTATTTAATCACAACAAGTTTACCTGTGGTGATTTCACCTTCAGGTGTTGTTACTACAAAAAAATACAATCCGGAAGCAATGTCCTGATCATTCCTTGTTACCTGGAACCATGCTTCAGAAAAGGTAGGAGAATCGTGTTCAATTGTTTCAACTAACTGACCAGAGTACGAAAAAATTCTAATTGTACATTTTTCTGGCAAGCCATAAAAACCAATTGCATTTTCCTGGCCCTGTCCAACAAATCCGGAATTAACAACAAACGGATTTGGAACCGCATACACATCACCAAGTTTGTCAACCGATTTTACATTTTTTACATGATAAGTGATGTTTGTCTTTCCACTTTCTTTTCCATTATTGTCAATTGAAGTAACAGAATAATATTTTCCTTCTCCAAGTCTGAAGTTTTCATCATCATCAAAAAATTCATACATCCCTTCATTATTTTGAGAGCCCGTTTGGACTTCACCTTTTAACTCCCAAGGACCCATACCATAATTTGAACGCCAAACTTTATATCCTGATACATTTCCTGTTAATCTTGGGTGAGTAAAATTTTCAGCATTTGTGTTCCATGATATCCTTATCGTTGCAACTGATGTATTCTCAATAATAGTTATAGGAGCAGGTACTGTAACAGGAATTTTGTATTTATTAATATTCTCTGAAGGTTTTGGGTTCAATTCAGGAAATAAGGACATTTCTCCGTTACCATTAACTGGTGGCCCTTTCCTTACAGAATCATAAGGTATTTCCATACCTAAATAAGCTTCCCAGGCCTTATGAGCTACTTGATTTACACTTATTACATCAGAATTTATATAATCGGGATATCCAAAGTCATCTAAATAGTGTTCAGTAACTGTTTCGCCGTTAAGAATTACTTTTCTGTTCATAGTTCTGATTGGATAAAACTGATTAGGTCTCTGGCCCCCGCAAGTAATTTTTCCTTCTGTTCCACCGTATCCCACAACTTCTGCATATGCAAATTCAAGCTTGTCGCCTAATTTCATAACATAAGGACCAAAACCATTATAAATTGCAACCCCATTATAACTTTCATCCCATTCGAAACGCGCCCTTCCTTTCCAGGTGCCCCTTCCATCCGGAATGACATATCTTCCACCGTCTGAAGGCTCTCCCTCTGGTATACCGATTTCACCATAGACTGTCCACCATCGTTCATCCATCGTTGTAGCGCGATCTTCAATTTTATCGGGTCTTGTGTTTCCACTTTCTCCCTTCATCTGCCAGGGCTGAAGAATATGTCCATTAGCATCCGTTTCAAAATAATTACCTGTGGCATCTTTAAGCATGTAATTCACATAATCCGATTCATTTCTACTCGGATCTGTTGGATCAACAATCCCAAGATGATTTATATCCCAGTAAAGCATGCAGTAACCGGGTGCTTGCGGACTTAACAGTCCACCGCCATTTAAACCAGTTTGTGAAAATTCCAGGAAGAGATCTTTATTCGGTTCTGGTTTTGCAAATAGGTCTTCTACTCCCTGGTCGGGGGCACCAGTATGAGTAGTCTGACTAAATGTAAGCCAATAATCCGGATCAAAAGTATGCCGGTTATCACCTCTATACATGCCGCCTTCGTATTTCCATTCTCCATAATTTCTTTGGTATCCCAACATAGAAGGAGAAAATCCATAGTTCACCGTAAATAAAACATCAACGAGATCAACAGATCTTTCTATAGTAGATAAATCACCATTTGTATCTCCAGTATACTCTAATTCATATTCATAAATTATCAGATCATCAAAATCAGGATAGCTCCAAGTTCTTGAAGTTCGTGTAACAGTTATTCCAGAACTTGTAGAAAATTTATTTATTATTATTTCTTCAGCTTCATCCGGATTATAATTTGGATTTAAACTTCCATCATCCGATAAAGGATAATTTTCAATTCTTTCGAGTGATATGGGAAAAGTCCAGCGACCAATTGGTAACTCAGGACCACTTCCTGTACCAATCGCTCCGCAAAATGAAAATAAACGATCATCCCAACCTGGTTTTCCCTTCTCACTAGCAGTAACGTATAATCCGGCTCCTATTATATTATGCTGACCGCTGTATTCGATTCCATTTATAACAGTATTAGATCTTGGTGGCCACTCAAAACAAGGTGTGGTTATCTTTTCTCCACCGCTTCCGTATTGCCAAGCTCTTCCTATGCTTCCGTCATTAAATACTGTTTCGTGTAACATTCCTCTTTCATGTATTCGATAATCTCTTACCTGAGCATATAGAGAGATGCACGCGAATAAAATGAACAAAATAAAACCAAATATTTTTGTGATTTGCACTAGTTTCCTAACTCCTTTAAAATTTTAAAGTTAATCCCAATCTGTAATGTCTGGGTTGATTACCTGTCAGATATGCTTCAACACTTGTGACATATGGTGCGAATTCAGTTTCGGTATAAATATTTTCAGGATCTTCAACATACCTTTGTCTATAAGGATTCTCCGGATCTTCTGAGAAGGTATTTTCGTAATCAAAAACTTGATCATTCAATAGGTTGTATCCTTCAAAGTAGAGGACAAATTTTACATTCCCTATAGAAAAACCCTTATCAATTCTCATTTGTAAGTCGTTCTCATCAGGTGTCCTCTGATTAAACCTTAAACCCTGACCAGTTGCATCCCAGGAAAATGGCCTCCCGGTAAGGAATTTATATGTAGCACTTAAAGAGACATTACCAAATAAATAGAAATCACTTATTGCAAAACCAAAATCTGAAGGTGATTTCATTAGAATGTTTGCAACTAATTTGCTAGTTCTGTCATAATCCAATGGTATGTCCTCTGCAGCTGGCAAAATATTCCTATCCGGATCATTCTCATAGAAGACGGCTCTATCCACCGGACCGATCACAGTTGCACTTTTACCTGTTGCAGATTCCCAATTATATCTAATAAATCCATTTAGCCAGCTAGAATATTTTTCTAAACCTATAGCAAATCCAGTAATATCTGCGTATTCACGATTGTCAAAAGTCTGATACTGATTACCACCCACATCTTCGTAAACAGCATATTGTATGAGATTGCTTACATCTTTGAGATACGCACTTAAATCAATCTGAAGTCCACCTGGTAATGCCTTAACAATACCAAAATCATACATTATTGTTCTTTCGGGTTCTAATTCAGGATTTCCCAATCTCACGTAGTCTGGATTTCCTTCCAACTTAATGCGGCTAACGTATACATATTGAAATGCAGGTCTTTGTACATATACACCGTAATTAAGATGTAACACAGTTTGATCAGAAACAGGGAAGGAAATTCCTATGCGAGGTTGTAAAAAAGATACGAGATCTGTTTCTTCTTTTGCGGCAAGATCTTTGTCATAATAGGGAGACGTTGGATTTGTAGGATCATAATTAGGATTACGGTAAGGAGAGTACTTATCTAAATAATAAGCTGTGTTAAAATTATAGAAAGAATACCTTAATCCTATGTTAGCAATAAGTCCTTCAAATTCTAGTTTATCCTGAACAAACAATGCACCTTCATAAGGAAAAACATTGTAACTGTCAGTTCTTAAAGAAGAGGCATTGGTAGCGCTTAGTCTGTTACTAACTTCAATATCGTAATACGAAAATTGTAACCCTGATTTAAGTAAATTAGTTGTATTTAATTGGCTTGTGATATTTGCATCTAGAGTATATGTGTTTGAAATAGAATTACCTGTAGATGTATTCATGCTTCCAATGGTCTGACCGGATGGGCTTGTATAAAATCTCCAATTACTGTTATCATTAAATACTGCCGAATATTGATCTGATTTTAGTAGATTTATTCTGTCCTGATCTTTGACATATAGAGTAGAGAATCTAAAATCATAAAATGTTGACTGCGTCGGAATATAATTCCATTCGACTCCAACCTGTCTGGTTTCCAGTGTATTATATGTAATATTAAGTTGTCTTTCGTACCATCTGAAAAAATCTGATGTGAATACATTTCTATCCAAATGGTCATAATTAAATATGGCTTTAAATTTATGCTTCTGATTTGGTCTGAATACTATATTACTCATCATTTGTCTTTGTACATCAGGATCAACAGAAGGTAAAAATGGATTAACCACATTATTTGTTGCAGCAAAAAACATATTAAGATTTTCACTTAACGGACCCCCAATAGAGAAATTAACTCTGTAATCCGGTTTATCGTATTCCAGTCCGATATCTTTAATACTCTGAAGCCACATTTTTCTTACAAGTTCAGAAGTTTTTAATGAATCTTCCCTTGAAAGTTCGGTTGGAGGCCAGGTGATTGGTGCAGGTGGTAAATAATTCTCTGGGAAATTAATCCCAAAGTATGTCCAAAGAATATTTCCTGACTTCGGATCGGTTCCATCCAGCCATTCATCTGGATTATTCATCATTTCAAAGTATGCATTGTTCCTGATATCATATACGCTACCACCGAATGTTTTATAGTACGAGTTTGTTCCATTAATTTCACCAAATGTCTGCCACGTTTTACCACCTTCTCTTTGAATGGTATTTACTATCCCGGATTGGACATTCCCATATTCTGCACTGAATCCACTTGTATAAACCTCCACTTGATCTAAGGCTATGCTCATTGGCTCGAATGAAACTGTATTAGTTAAGGGATTAACAATACTTGATCCGCTAACAAGGTAAAGAGCCTCGCCACTCCGACTACCCCTGAAATGGCCACCGATATAATCTGCCTGTAGTTTGAGAATATCCCCCAGGTCGTTAATACCAGAAAGATTTTCAATCTTATTGAGGTCGTAGGACTGTCGTGTTGCTGTTAAATCCTTCTCAACAGTTTCAGGAGCATATGCAGTTACAAGTACGTCACCAGTCTGATAAGTCTCTGGGTAAAGTGTAAAGTCTATACGGGTAGTTCTGTCACTATTAATTATTATCTGAGTTACAATTTCTTCTCTATAACCCACATAAGAAACCTTTACAGAATAAGTTCCAGGGGATATGTTTAGTATGTAGTATTCGCCATTGATATCTGAAGCTGCCCCCATCATCTTATCGGAAGGCTGTTCTTTGCCTTCAACCCAGACACCGGTAATGAAAACATTTGCCCCTATAAGAGCTTCACCTGTTGTCTTATCTGTAATTTTACCAGCAAGTTTACCAGTCTCTCCTGCGTGTAAGATACAAGACAAAGCAAAAAAGAGAATGACGATTGAATAATTTCTATACTTAATAATTTCAGAGTACATAATTACTCTCCGAATTGACCGATAGAATTTGAAAAATATTGTAAGTTTTCTTAGGAAGAGTTATTGGAAATGCTAGGAGGAAAAATTTTGTTTTGAACGAAAGTTGTAAAAGTTTAATCATATTTTACAACTCCCAGGAATAATAGTTAAATATTCAAGTTGAGATTCCATGTGAATGGCCTTTTAAGATTTAATAATTCGTCAATTTTTATTTATAAATGCGAAATTTCTTAAACTTGTATGACAACATACATATTATAAGTTGCTTTGTCAAGTAATTAATAACAAAAAGAAAACATGAAAATGCCTAGACTTCGAACATCCATCAAATTCAATGTCCATTCCATATTATGCTTAAACTCAGAAGCAATAATTAGAGTAATAGAAAAAAATGGGAATCTGTTGGGAACCATCTCAAAAAATCCCGTATAAAGTAAAATTCAATGCTTTCCAAATGCTTAAAAGAGTCCTCTCTTTACAAAGAATTTTTTCAGACCATACAGCTTAAGTAACCTGGATTGGAAAACTCCACTGCTCCCATATCTACGAAAGCTCGTGAGGAGTTCTATAACGAGAATGTAATTTACTACTTCAAAAACTACGTCAGTGATTTTTATGTGTTTGTAATATAGTAACGATTAGAAATATGAAACTTATTATTAATCAAAAGATATCCTATCAGGAGGCAAGTCATCTTTTTAATATCCTATTTTTAATTTTTTGAATCCAACAAATTATATAGTGGTACCAAATTGGAACCATACCTTATAAATATGTCGAATTTAGCTCATAATGTTAAATTTTTATAATACGCAAACAGTCCCTGACTCTCCGCAACCTTAAAATAAAGCCCTGAAAAAAATGTATTCATAAGTTTTCAAAGTTTTTTTCTTTTCCCCCTTCCAATAAATTTAATTAGATACCGTTGATAAAATAAATCCTGATAGAATTTTTGAATACTTTTGATATTATTACTTACTTGAATGAAAATTTTTCGATTAAAGGTCATAAATGAATCTTTACTCCCCTTAACTTTCTTCTCAAATCTGTACGAACTATATTTAGAACAATATTCATAAAAGAGAAGACGATATGAAAAATCTACAACCATTATTTATTGCAACCCTTTTTGTTATATTCTTGGGAATAAATACAATTGCTCAAACTGGAAAGCCTCAATACAATATAATGTGTGAAAGAGAGGGTAATTATATAGGAGATATTAAAGTTGAACTTTTTAGCATAATTACGCCTCTGCATGTTCATAATTTTGATAGTCTTGTATCAATCCAATTCTATGACACAACTGCATTCCACAGAGTAGTACCCGGATTTGTTATTCAGGGAGGAGATCCTAATTCTCGGCATGGTGATCCCTCAACATGGGGATATGGTGATTCAACACAGACTACCGTACCAGCTGAGTTTACAAATATAAATCACGCACGTGGGATCCTGGGAGCTGCAAGAGATTCAGATATTAATAGTGCAACATCACAGTTTTTTATAAATGTTGCTGATAATTCAAGTTTGAATGGGCAGTACACCGCGTATGGAAGAGTTTACGATGGGATGACGGTGGTTGATGATATTGTCAGCTCACCTGTAGTGCCAGGTACAGAACGACCTGTACAAAAAATTGAAATGTTCGTTACATATCTTGGTGTTAATGACAGTGTTCCTGACTCACCAGTTCTGATCTATCCAGATAATGGTCTTGAAGATGTGATGCTTACGCAGAGCTTTCAATGGGCTCCAGTTCCATCTGCAGTACTATATAGATTCCAATTGTCAACGGATTCCAGCTTTACAACAATAGAGCAAGATAAGTTGGTGGGAACACTAAATAATTGGGTAGGTGGTTTGCAACTTGGTTTTGTAAAATATTATTGGCGGGTACAAGCAAACAATGGTGGAAATATCAGCAACTTTTCCGAGGTAAGAAGTTTTACAACAGGAATTGATGTCCCTATTCTAATTTCACCGCCGGATAGCACTGTAAATGTTTCAACCAGTCCTACATTTGAATGGACCCCTGTAATAGGTGCAGTTTCATACACACTTCAAATATCAACTTTTGGTTCATTTATAAACTTTGTTATTAACCAGCCTGGCATTACTTCAAATACATATTCCGTAACCGATCTTGACGAAAATAAAAAGTATTATTGGCGAGTAAGAGGGGCAACAGCAAATTACGAAGGACTGTTTTCGCAAGTATTCAGATTTACGACCGGATCGACCAATTCTGTAGAAGAAGACAAAAATTTATTTACGTATAATTTAGAGCAAAATTATCCTAATCCCTTTAATCCAATAACTGTCTTTAAATATCAATTAGCAGAACCAAGTTATGTTACCATTTCTATCTATAATATGTTGGGTATGGAAATTACCAAATTAGTAATTGAAGAAAAATCTGCGGGAGATTATACAATAACTTTTAATGCATCTTCATTGCCAAGTGGAACATATTTTTACAAACTACAAGCGGGTTCATTCGTTGAAACGAAGAAGATGTTGTTGATAAAGTAAGTCGAACATTGGATTTCGTTCCATACAACTTAGCTACTGTTGAGTGAGATTTTTTATAGTGACCTCTATACGGCTAATTAACTTGAAAATTTTTTCACCAAAAAATTCTCTAAACTCATTTTGCTAAAAGAAATCAGAAAAAAAATTATGAGTGAGTTTAATGTAAGTCGGGACATTTGATCGGTGCTTTTATAATAAATCATTATCAGCGGAATTTCCAAGTTGATTCTTTACTTTAATAATTTCCGCAGCGATGCTTATTGCAATCTCTTCCGGTGTTTCTGCTTCTATGTCAATTCCTATTGGTGTGTGCACTTTTTTAAAAAGTTCCTCATTAATGCCATCCGCCAGTAATGCATCAAATATATTTTTAATCTTACTTCTGCTTCCCATCATTCCAATGTACTTAACTTTTCTATCAATGACAGATTTTAATGTTGCCTTATCACCGGCGTGCATTGGAGTAACAATTATTATGTATGATCTTTCGCTCTCAATTATTTTTTTTCCTATATCTTCATATCTCGCAATAATTATTTCGTCGGCAAAACTATTTTGTTCAATTGTAAACACATCTTCACGATGATCAAAAACCACGATGTAAAATCCCAGAGTCTTCATGACCCGGGATACAGCCAGACCAACATGCCCGCCGCCTGCAATGTAAGCAATTAATGGAAGTCCAATGTTTTCTCTGTACTCCCAATCCTCATCAGAATTATTAGTGAAAGAAACAGTTTTTATACTATCTGCTGCACTATATCCAATCCTTTTCGGAGTGATGAGCAATTCATTGTTTTGTTTTTCTCTTATTGATAATAAAATATTTTCAACAAGAGTTGTTTGTGATTTATCAATCACAGAAAATATAATTGTTTGATAACCGCCGCAAATCAAACCGGATTTTTCAAAATTAGTTTTATCAGTGTGGTGAAGTTTCTTAATTAGCCTGAATTCATTTCCAAAAAGAAGATCAAGTGAATAATCGACCATATCCTTTTCCATTATTCCCCCGCCGATAGTTCCAGACTGTTCCGCATCTTGAGTAATAACC
>JACZKK010000035.1 GCA_014860115.1 Ignavibacteriaceae bacterium | reverse complement strand
CTTGTAAGCTTATCAACATACCTTATCATAAAAATTTTAGGTCATTATACTTTTCTTTATGGAAGAAGACAAATGGTTATTTGCCTTCTTGTGGGATGTTTGCTTGCAAATTTTTCCAGGCAGTTTTTAGTAATTGATCTGACTTCAAACATAGTACAATTGCAGGCTGTTGGCTGGGTTGTTCCCGGATTAATTGCTCACTGGTTTGGTAAACAGGGTATATACAGAACATTGTGTGTTTTATTCATCACTTCAGTGCTGGTGAGATTAATTGTGATAATAATTTTTAACGGCGAATTGCTGCCAACGTAATTTTTTTAAAATAAATGCAAGTATATAATTTAAGTGCAGGTTCAAAAACAGTATTAAGTGTATTAGCACTATTAGCTTTGATGGCCTTTCTTGCAGTTGAATATGGCAAGGAAGATGTCAAGCTTAAATATTACGATCAAAAGATTGAAGCTTCTAATCTTGCTAAGGAAGCCACCGAGTATTTGAAAGAATTCCGGATGCATAAAAGTGTTTTTGTAGATGTTGTTAACGATCCTAATGAAACGGCACTAATTGGGCAGGATATTACTCCAATAACAACTGATCGCGGATACATTGAAGCAAAACTGACAGCGACCAATCCAAACTTCGCCGCTGTTGTGGTTGATATGCTCAAGGAAGCCGAACTCGAAAAAAATGATGTTGTGGCAGTTGCATTCACAGGTTCATTCCCCGGATTAAATATCGCAGTTCACTCTGCCATTCAAACATTAAAGTTGAAGCCGATCATAATTACTTCAGTCGGTGCTTCTAACTGGGGAGCTAATGATCCATATTATACCTGGCTGGATATGGAAAGAGCGTTATTTAATGCAGGAGTGTTTAAGAACAAATCAGTAGCTGCTTCAATTGGCGGCGGACTCGACAGAGGAAGGGGACTTAGCCCTGATGGAAGACAATTAATAATTGATGCAATAGAAAGAAATAAAGTTGAGTTTATTAATGAAGAACATCTTGAAAGCAGTATTCAAAAAAGAATTGAATTATATAACAGGCACAGGAAGAAAGAAAAAATAAAAGCATTCATTAATGTCGGAGGAGGAATATCGAGCATCGGGTCGGTCGAAAATGTTAAGTTTCTACCCAGTGGTTTATCAACAACCCTTCCGATGAAAAATTTTCCTGTCAGAGGATTGCTAATTCAGATGGCTGAAAAAAATATCCCAGTTATTCATTTGTTGAATGTAATCCAGCTTGCTGATGCATATGGTTTACCCACAAATCCAACTCCGCTGCCCCGACCAGGCGAAGGAGAAATCTTCATTCAAAAAAGATACAGCGTCTTGCTTACAGCCGGCGTAACCTTTTTCTTAGTTATTGCTATTTCATTTGTCTTTTTTATGGAGAGGAAGCGACATAAACTTGGTTCTGAACAGGTAATTGTTCCCCCAAAAGAAACAGAACCGGAGCTGCAATTTCCCGAAGTTAAAATTTGAGTGATATGAGTAAACAAATAATATATAAGTTGTTTTTCGTGATTTTAGTTTTTCTTCTATACAATGCTGCAAACCTTGCTGCCCCTAAAACTAAAGTGTTAATTCCGAAAAACTCTAAAGCACCCATTTCGATACTAATCTCAGGTAAAAGCCTAAAATATTATCCATTGTCAGTTGATGAATCATCAGTACTAACTACACGAGGTCCCGGCAAATTAAAAATTATCACGCGTGGACATTTTAGTTCTCCCACTGAAAAACGGTTGAGTTATAATGTATATTATAGAATCAACGGTGCCGAAAAAGTGAAAGTGGAATTCAATAATGTTAAACCTGATGATAAATCCTCGTTTGAACAGTCTTCATTTGGCTTTCCATCAGTTGGGGAAAACATCATAATTGAATTATCCCGTGGTGAGCATACAATTGAACTTTGGAGCGGTTCAAAGAGCTTAAAAATTAGTACTCGGGTATTATTCACGCTGACCAAAGAAAAGAAAATTGATTGGGTTTCATTAT
>JACZKK010000034.1 GCA_014860115.1 Ignavibacteriaceae bacterium | reverse complement strand
ATATATTGATCTCAGCTTTTATGATGAGTTGAAGACAAAGTTTAAAGCCCCAGGAGATTTTGCTATGGCGTATGTGGTTGCTCATGAGGTTGGTCATCATGTACAGACTCTACTTGGTATAAATGAAAAAGTGAATTCTCTACGATCCAGGCTTAGTGAAAAAGAATTCAACAAATATCTCGTTCGTCTTGAACTTCAAGCAGATTATTTAGCCGGTGTTTGGGCACATTATGCAAACAGAACGAATTTACTTGAAGAAGGAGATCTTGATGAGGCATTGAACGCAGCCAGTGCTGTAGGTGATGACCGTATTCAGAAAAGTATGCAGGGCTATGTTGTCCCGGAAAGTTTTACGCACGGTACATCAGAACAAAGGAAAAGATGGTTCTATAAAGGATTTAAATCTGGAAATCTGGAAGAAGGCGATACGTTTGGTTCAGAAAACCTGTGATAACATATTTTTATATCTAAACGGAAATAATATCGTTTCTGATATAATTTACTTACTTTTAAGTTATCGTAAAGTTATACAACCCTCCAATACATTTACTAGTTTTCTCTTGCAGCAATACCTGTTGCAAAACTTCCGACATCTAAAATCTTTACCAGTTCATTACTCGTAACATCATAAATACAAACTAATGATGGGCGTGTTATATTCGGTATTTTGTAATGCGGTTCAAACTGATGAGCAGGATCGCTATTTGAGCATGTTACGTAAAGATATCTGCCGTCCGGAGTTAAATCAGCACCATATAAATGATGAAATGCTTCGCTAGTAAATTCTCTGGTGATTGTCCAGCTTTCTCCGTTCTTCGTTATCTCAGTAATGATTGGTTCGTGATGAGAAACCGTATAAATTTTATTTCCATCCTGCGAAACAGCAGACTGCATTGGATGGTTTTTGATTAGCAATTCCTGAATAACTTGTTTTGTTACCAGATTGATCACGAGCATCAGGCTGGACTTTCTGCAATTTACATATAAGTATTTGTCATCAGGTGATACATACAGATGCATCGGTTCATGAACTGTTTCCGGGCTTGATGAAAGAACAATGTCATCCTCAATTACCTCAAGAGTGTTAACATCAACAATTGTAATTCTGTCCTTTGTCAGATTTCCAACGAATAATTTCTTGTCATCACTTGTCAGCCAGATAGCGTGCGGTAAACCTGTGACAGGTAAACTAATATCTGCTTTCTTTGTCATCGTTTCTGTATCAATAGCATAAATAATATTGTAAATGCTGGGTGCAGTTGATGACCGGGAAACAAATGCTGTTTTTCCGTCATTTGTAATTTGGATCATTCCGGCATTTTCAAGTCCGCTGATTTGCCCAACAAGCTGGTTGGTTGAGGCCTGAATTTTAAGAAGTCTTCCTGAAGCAATTAATGTAACGTAATAATATCCATTTCGAAGTTGAATGTTATGTGGTGCATCTGTCAGAGTTGGAATCAAGTCAACATTAATTATTCTCGAAGCAACTTTGTAATTGGCATCTATCTCAAAAATTTCATCCGAGCCCTGATTGCAAACGTAAATTTTCTCACCACCAGTATAAGGCACATTTCCGTTGTAGTCTCTTGCTCCATTATTAATCCAATCTTTTATCGAATTAATTTGTGATTGCGGTAGGCTGCTTCTTTGGTAAGGCATTCGCTGGCTTTGATCTTCAATATTTCCCATTAGCAGATTGTATACTAAACTTTTTTCAGCATTAAAAGGAATGATAGGGCTTCCACCATAAACACCATCGCCGTGTGCCGGCTTAGGCATTAAGTTATCGTGAGCGCCTAAAGGTCTGCCGACTGAACCTTTGATCATCTCACTAAATGATGTCAATTTCAAATTATGGTGAGCATCTGAAATTCCATGGCAGCCTGATTGCAGACAATTCTGTGCAAAAACTTCTGCAACTTCTTTCGATTGAAATCCGTTGTTGGTTTCATCTACTATTGGGATAACAGATTCTTCATCACAAGCATAAAAAAGAAAAAAAGTTATAACAAAAAAAACTAAAAGATGAAAGCTGTTGCGCATAATGGTTTCCTTACTTCAGCAATGTCATTTTTATTGATTGATTATAATTATCAGCATAGAGTTTAGCTATATAAATTCCTGAAGCGAGATTACTTGCATCAAAGATCATATTGTATTCACCCTCCGGAAGAATTTCATTAACGATTTCACTTACTTTTTCTCCCACAAGATTATAGACGGAAAGATTGACAAATCCGGAAGACGGAATACTAAATTTAATATTTGTCGATGGGTTAAATGGATTCGGATAATTCTGATTTAGAACGAATGAAACTGGATTTGCTATTTCAACCATAACCTCTTCAGATAATGAAGTGCTTCCATCAAAATCAACCTGTTTCAATCTGTAATGGTAAGTACCTGATTGCAAATTTTTATCTATAAAGGAATAGTCGCTAATTTCTGTTGTAGTTCCATTCCCTTCTACAAATCCAATTGTGTAATAATCACTCTCATTTTTTCTCTGAACCTCAAAACCTTGATTATTTTTTTCAGAAGATGTACCCCAGTTAAGTGTTACAGTTGCGTTACTAACTTCTGCAGTAAAAGAAGTTAGTTCGACAGGAATCGTTCCGTTAAATTTCAGAACATATAAACCTGTTTGGATATCAGATATCAAAGTATTGCCCGAAGGAAGATAAGGATAACATCCCCAGGCACCATTGTAAGTTCCACCATTATTTTGAGGATAGGTATCATACTGTCCGGCTAGTTGGGGATTAGTAGGATCAGAAATATCGATCACAACATAACCCGACGTATAGTAGGAGATATGAGCATAGTCACCAAGAATAAATAAATTATGAACATACGAAGTGCTGCCAGGATTTTGCCATGTTGGTACGACTAAGTTCCAGCTGCTTCTGTCTGAAAGATCCCAAACAGTTATATCTCTTACATTAAATTCCTCAGTGCCAATAAAATATCGCTTATCCTCTGTCATCCAACCGCTGTGTGCATATATTCCAGGTAAAATCAGGCTAACTGATAATAACTGAGGACTAAATTTATTGGAAACACTAATTAAGTCATAAGAATCATCTGCTGCGGCAACAACAGTATCATTCCAAACATAAACATCATGAATATAATCGCTTCCGGTATAATAAAATGTTCGCGTGGGATTTACGGGATTGCTTAAGTCAAGAATATGCATTCCACCACCGTTGTTGGTTCCAATTACATAAGCAAATCCATTGTCAATAAAAATATTGTGCGCGCGTGTAAACCATGTTTCAATAGTATTAACAAGCGTTGCAGTAATTGGAAGTTGGGAAAGATCGACAATCTGCAATCCTCTGCCTGTACCTGTTCCTTCTGTAATTATATAAGCATAAGTGCTGTGTACTTTAATGTCACGCCAGGTTGAGTTGGGGCCTGGAATAAAAGCTACTTGAACAGGATTCGTTGGGACGGTAACATTTATAATTGATGTACCTGTCTGGACTCCAAGCAAAGCATACTCATTTCCTGAACCATCAACATAACCCCAGATATCATTATATCCAGCAGAAGGATATGGGTTTAAGTTGCTTAAAAGAGTGACATTATTTTGTGCAAATAAGACACTTGCGGAAAAAAGAAATGTTAGTAGAAATTTCATTTTAGCCTCTTGGTTGATTGTTATTTTAATAAACTCAATTTAATTACATCTGATTGTTTTCCAGCAGTCTGGTAAACCCGCCGCTAAAAAATATTTCATTTTTTAACCTGATTTATTTTAGAAACAATACTTTGATTGCTTTTGTATATATTTCCGAAGAAGCGAGTATGAAATAGACTCCGGCGGGAAGAATCTCACCCAAGTTATTATTTCCATACCAATAAAAGTAGTTTAAACCGGTGGGCAAATAGTCATTATGCAAGGTCTTTACTTTTTCTCCGAGCAAATTATAGATCTCGATTGTTGTTTTCAGAGTTTCCTTAGTCTCAATTCTAATTTGTGTGCCGGGATTAAAGGGATTTGGAAAGGCTGTGAGCGAATAATTGTCAAGTGTTTTTAATCCCCAATCAGCAACATTTGTTATTTCAGAATTGATGTAAAGATATAACCCTCCCTTAACATTTCCAAGGAATAAATCCAAGTCAGTATCATTGTCAATATCTACGAAGCAGGGGAAAGTATTTCCGCCAAAATTGTTAGCAATAAACTGATTAGTAACTTCAGTCCAAACCGGCGCTGAACTGCTTCCATCATTTCTGAAGTAAAAGAATTCACCTTTCCGGCTGCCGGAAAAAAGATCAAGTGTACCATCTTTATTATAATCAATAAGGAATGGTGTGCTGTTATCACCGATTTCTAAAGTACCAAAGTAAGAAGGATTTGAAGTGAACTCGAATGTTGTTGAGTTGCCAGTGTTTTCAAAAAAACTAAATCGTCCGTTAAATCCCCCAACTGCCAGATCAAGGTCATTATCAGAATCAATATCTTTTAAAAAAGGAATCGAACTGGAGCCAACGTCAATACTATCTCCAATATTGTTACGTAAAAGTATACCATTCGAAAAATTAGCAGATGAAGGTGTTCCATTGTTGATATACAGATCAATAGTTCCGTTCAATTTTCCGATTAACAGATCGTAATCACCATCAGAATCAATGTCACCAAAAGAAGGAGAGACACTCAAGTCTTCAACCACGTTAAAGAAGGAAGAATCAGTGTAGAAGAATGTCGGATTGCTGTTTGAACCTGTGATTTCAAGAAAGTGAATTGAACCTGTCGGATTATTGAACGAGCCCATGAACATATCCAAATCTCCATCATCATCAATATCTACGAAAACCGGAGCACTATTGTTACCTACATCCAAAGTTTTAAGGTAATCAATTGTTCTTAGAATATGATTTGCAGATTGTGAGTTGCCCATATTCTCATAAAACATTAATGATTGAGGAACAGTAGGATCATAAAGTACTGAAACAAATAAATCGTAATCACCATCAGCGTCTATATCTGCAAAGCGAGGCATATTGAAACCGCTTGTATTAACACTGTCGTGATTTATCGGATAGATGTCTGATATTCTTTGCATATCAGGATTTGTCGGAGTTCCCTGGTTTTCTATTACATATAGACTTTTACTGAAAAAATCTCCCCAGAAAAGGTCCAGATCAAAGTCGTTATCAATATCAACAAAATCAATAGAACTTGCACCGTGTCTCGGATCGTCCACTAATCCACCGATGATGATAATGTTCTGCCAGATGTTGGTAATAAATTTTAAGTTAAAGTTTTGTGCTGTGCCGATGTTTTCATAAAATGTGAGTGTGCCTGCGGAGTTTCCGCTGATAAAATCATAATCGCCATCGCCATCAACATCAGCAAAAATTGGATTGCTGCCAAACTCACTATAGATTGGTTCTCCTTCATTATCAAATACTGTGTCCTGTGCAAGAACAAAAAACGGTGAATTTGCACTTCCTACGTTTTTGTAAAATGATATCTGGTCAGTGTTGCTCGTGAAGTAATCTAGATTGCCGTCATCATCTATATCAATAAAGTAAAACCAATTTGAAAAATATAAGCCTTCAGGGTTTATTAGTGAATATTCAAATTGAGGACTGAACTTATTACCAATATTTTTAAACCAGCCAAATGTCTGATCGCTATCGAGATAAAAAATGTCAAGATCTCCATCTCCGTCAATATCGACAAACTGATGTTCGAGATTATTATGCCCGCCGCTGAATATATTTTCAAGTAATCCTTCTGCATCACTCACTGGAATTATGTTCAATTCCCTTTGAAATGGCTGGGTAAAACACAGACTTGAAAACAGAAACAGGGCAGGTGAGATTAATTTGAATATGTTATTTCGTAAAGACAAGCATCTCCGATTATTTTGAATGGTTCAACTTTTAAGTTTTCAATATCTTTTTGTATTGTTTGAATTGATCTTTCAATGATCATAAAACAATTGGTGCGAAGGTATCCATTGTTCAATATATTTCCAACTACATTATAAATATCATCTTTAAAAAAAGGAGGGTCAGCGAGGATTAAATCATATTCAACATTTTGCTTCAAAGCAGAGAATTTGATAGCAGGCATTTTAAAGATCTTACAATTTTCCTCAGCCTGCATTAATTTAATATTATCTTGAAGTGTTCGGGAAATAATGGAATTCTTCTCCACAAAATGAATTTCTTCGGCTCCTCTACTCAGGCATTCAAAACCAAGCGCTCCCGAACCTGCATACATATCCAATACTTTAATACCTTCAAATGACATTCGGTTATTAAGAATATTGAAGATGGTTTCGCGGACTCTTTCAGTGGTTGGTCTTACAAGTTCAGATTTTGGTACGTTTACATATCTGCCCTTCAAATAGCCTGATGTAATTCTTAATCTCATATCTTTTTAATCAGATAAAGCGTGATGCGATTCCTGCTGCGGAAGTAAAAGTATTATAATGTTCTTCTGAAATTTCATGAATCTGAAGCCCGGTTTTAAATCGCAGTAAATCAAAGGGCTGGAATTTCTTAAACTCCAATCCTGTTGCCTTGTGTAATTCAGAAAGAGAATCCGCACCAATATCCTCACCAGAAAGAACAGCTTTTTTTAATGGAGTGCTTAATACATTTCTGAAATTTTCCTGGGAAAGAACTTCGATAATTCTAGTTATTACTCCATCATCCTGTTTCTGAAATACTTTAACGTAAACTGGTTTTGAGGATATGTTAATGAAAAGTGTGAGTGAATGCCGGGAATTAAAAATATTAACCGTAACCAATGCTTTTTCAGCAATGGCAGAAGTGTTTAAGAAACTGTTTGCAGTAATTGAAGCATTGTCAACTAATCTGGGAGTAAGATTATTTTTCAAGCAAAAATATTTTATAAGTAGTAAATATTTTTTATTTAATGCAACAACAAGTGCGTTATGTTTGCCAGGCAGAAGTCCTTTTTCAAGCTCATAAAATTTTATTGCAAGGTCGTCAATGGGTCTAAATGGAAAAAGCTGAGAAACCTCCCAGTTAAATTCTTCACGGATTTCTTTCTGATTAAGATTTGCATCATACGGAAGCTGGATAGTAATGAACAGCTCGGGAGGAAGTGTGAATGAAGAAATTGTGCTGTTAACAGGGTTTCTTATTTTAATTTCATCGAATGCAGTTTGAAGCTGGTTCGAGATATTAGCTTCTACCGGATCTTCAAAATTGATTGGCGGGCTGATAAATGTTTGCCCAATGTTTGAAACAACTAATTGATCTGATTCTTTTTCTACTTCAACAAATTGTAACCTGGAGGCTGTGATGTTTATACCAGCACATCTCTGAATTCCAGTCATCTATCCCGGCTTACTCCCAGGACGAAGTATTTTTTAACGCATCGTTGAAAAGATCTCCAACGGTTCCGTATCCATCAGGATCTTCGAGATAATATTTTGTTCCAAGAACACGAACTGTATCTACCCTTACGACTGCACCTCTTCTATTAATAGTTGTGTCAATAGAGATTGAAGTATCAATTTGCAGAATGTAAGCTTGAAATGATTTTGGTGAAAGTTTTAAGCTTTCCGGAGTAAATTCACCATTTGATAGAGGTTTGAATGGATTAGCAGGTCTCATAGTCAGTGAGTCGAAAGCATTCACAACGCTGTCAACAAATTTATCTTCTTTAACAAAGCTGATAAGCTTTTCAAGATTATCAGTATAACTCCCGTATTTCTTTTGAAATAAAATCTCAGCTGCTTTTATATTATTCATTCTGAGTCTTGATTCAGTCCGCCAAAACTTATCCTGCTCAACAGCATTTTTAGGATCGATAATCGCTACTTTTATTAATATAACAGCGAGAATTGCGATTACAAGGTAAAGAGCAGCGTGAATATACCAGGGATCGCCAGCTTGGGATTTCATCATTCCTCCGGGAAAATTTTTTTAGTTTTGTTACTCAATATATAAAAACTTTTTAATTTTGTTAAACTTAACTTCGCCTATGCCTCTAACATCCATAAGCTCTTCCAACCTTTTAAATTTACCTCTTTCGCTTCTAAGCTGGATGATTTTTCCCGCTGTTTTTTCACCTATTCCAGGTAGTTTAACCAGCTCATTTATTCCAGCAGTGTTGAGGTTGATACTCTTTTCAGTTAAAGAAGATAAATCCTTTTTGACATATGCAAATGTATCTGAAAGCTCCAGTACCTGTCTTTTTATCTCAAGATTACTATCCAACCTGGGATCATCAAGATCGAACTCAGGATTTATATTTGAATAGTAGGCAAACAGGCTGTCTTGTTCTGTGTAATCAAAGTGCTTGTATTCAGTAGTATCATTTTTTATGAATTCAACATAGACGAAGCCAAGTATGAATAGTCCGGTTAAAAACAGAATTACCATAGTTTCCGTTTCTGTAAACCCAATTTTTTTAGATAATTTTTCAAACATCTGTCAAAAGGAAGGGATAAAAACTTTAAAAACCAACAACTAAATTCATAGTTGGTTTGCTGGCTGCCTGAATACGACTAATTTTTATTATAAACCAAATTTGCTGAAAAAGTTCTTCTTCTCATCATCAGAAGAAGCCTTGACATTTGGCAATTCTGAAAGCTGCTTAATCAACTCTTTTTCTTTTGAATTTAACTTTTGTGGAATTGCAACACTGATTCTAACAATCTGATCACCACTTCCTGAATAGTTGAGATGTCTAATCCCTTTTCCTTTCATCTTCAATAATTTACCTGGTTGTGTTCCCGGGTCAATCTTTAACATGGCTTTACCATTCAGTGTGGGTACCTCAACATCTGAACCTAAGGCAGCCTGAGGAAAGGTTACAAATAAGTTGTAAATGATATCATCTTTTTCCCTGATGAAATTCTCGTGAGGAAGTTCCTGGAATACTACAATAATATCTCCCGGCTGACCTCCACGTATTCCTGTGTTGCCTTCACCTCTCATGGTCATATAGTGTCCTTCTTCAACTCCCGCAGGCACATCAATTTTTACTGTTACTTCATCATTTACTCTGCCATCACCGGAACAATTTCTACAAGGAGAATCAACTACTTGTCCTTCGCCGGAACAATTGTGGCATGCTGTGATGTTGACGAATTGTCCAAAGACTGATCTGGATACAGTTTTAACCTCACCGGCACCATTACAAACAGGACAGGTCTTTAATGATGTTCCAGCCTGGGCACCCGTACCGTTACATTCATTACACTTAACCTGTTTTTTAATTTTTATTTTTTTAGAAGTACCTGAAGCAATTTCTTCGAGAGAAAGTTTCAGGTTTACACGTAAATCAGAACCGGGTGTTCCGGCTCCACGTCTTCGTGACCTTCCTCTTTGGCTTCCTCCGAAGAATTCATCAAATATTGATGAGCCGCCGAAGATGTCTGAGAAGTGGGAAAAAATATCATTCACGTTCGAAAATCCCTCACTTCCAAAACCGCTGCCTCTTACACCTTCGTGTCCAAAACGATCATAATTATTTCTTTTATCATCGTGACTTAATATTTCATAAGCTTCTGCTGCTTCTTTGAATTTGTCTTCAGCACTTTTATCTCCCGGATTTCGATCAGGATGATATTGCATAGCCATTTTACGATAAGCTTTTTTTATCTCGTCCTTCGTTGCGTTTCTATTAACGCCCAGTACTTCGTAATAATCTCTTTTAGTCATTTATTCTATTTCTCATTTTCTGATGCTGAATCAGATGAATCTTTGTTTGTCAATTGGTTATCATCTGATGAGGATTCTTCACTGACTATCACTTTTGCATGTCTTATAACTTTATCACGGTAGATATAACCGGATTCGACCTCTTCCAAAACAGTGTGAGAAGGAACTGAATCATCTTTTCTCTGCATCAATGCATCGTGGAAATCCACGTTGAATGGTTCTCCTTTAGTTTGCATTTTTTTCACTCCATGCTCATTCAACAACTTCAGCAGCTTTTCATAC
>JACZKK010000033.1 GCA_014860115.1 Ignavibacteriaceae bacterium | reverse complement strand
TAACTGGGATCTGGTTGACCTTTCAGCGCCAAAAATCATTGGGAAGCATCTATTAAGGAAAGATAAAAGTTTATTATTTAAATTTGCACTATCAAAAAATCTCTGGGAGCGTAGAATTGCAATCCTGTCAACTTTTGAATTCATTAGAAATGATGACTGTGATGCGACATTGAAAATCGCAGAAATATTACTTCAGGACAAGCACGATTTAATACACAAAGCTGTTGGATGGATGTTAAGAGAAATTGGGAAAAGAGATTTGCAGGTTGAGGAAAAATTTCTAAAAATCCATTACAAAACAATGCCGAGAACAATGCTCCGTTATGCAATAGAAAAGATTCCTGAAACAAAGAGGAAAAAATATCTTCAAGGAAAAATTTAGAGGGCAATATGAAAAAAAGAACCAATGTATCAAGTGGTACAATATGGGAAGGTAAAATCGGTTACTCAAGAGCAGTGAGAATTGGTAACCTGATTGAAGTATCAGGCACTGCAGCAATTGATCGTGACAGGATTGTTGCACCAGGCGATCCTTACCAGCAAACAAGATTCATCATTCAAAAAATTGAAAAAGCTTTAGAGGATGCCGGTGGATCTCTGAGCGATGTTATTCGTACCAGGATTTATGTAACAAATATTAAAGACTGGGATGCCGTTGGAAGGGCTCACGGAGAGTTTTTTAAAGATATAAAGCCGGTCACTACAATGGTTGAAGTAAAATCACTGATTGATCCTAATTTTGTTGTTGAACTGGAAGCTACTGCTTATTTAATGGAAGAGTAAGTTACTTCAGAATTACTCCGAAAAGTGTAGCGTACATTATTCGGTAAATTTCTGTGTTATCTATTTTACCTTTCATCAAGTCAGAGTTTAAACCTTCTGCTTTGGCTACAACTGAACCATAAACATCATCATTGGTTGACCATGCAACTGCAAACTGAAACTGATTTCCATTTTTATCTTTAGCTGTTAGAAATGGTAAAGTTCCGGTTCCATTAATGCCATCAAGCGGGGCATCGTTATCGGCTCTTTCTGGTAATGGCTTATCACGCATCATATATTTTTCAAGGAATCCATAAATCTCCATTCCTCCGGCTTCGCTGTCTGCTGCTGTGATGGTTAATGTATTCGGATTCTTCGAATAAAAATTTAATGCAGCACCGATTGCATCATCAGCATGTTTAAGCGCTTCGAAATACCCGTTAGCATTGTTGGCATTGCCGAAATTATCTGTTCCTTCCTCTTCAACAACAAGGAAAAAATTTCCGTCCTTTTTTGAAAGAAAATTAATTGCCGCTTCTGTCATTTCAGCTAAAGTTGGTGCTTCTGGTTGATAATTCTTCAGCCCAAGTCCGATGAGTTCCTCTTCAGATTTATCATTGAATGTATGGCTTCGCGCAAAGATACCGAGTACCTTTTTTGTATCAGCTGAAATTGAGAGTAGCTCTTCTCTAGTATAAATCACTTTATAACCAAGTTGTTCAGCTAACTCAATAACATTTACTCCATCTTTTCTTTTTCCTTGTCCAAATTTTCCCTCAACATCTTTTGGTAAAAGATTTTCCTCTCCACCTGAAAAAATTAAATCTGCACCAGACTCAATTATCTTTTTCGAAATAGCATCCTCATTTGCTCTTGAAACATCACTGGCAACAAATACTCCAGTCCCTGGCTCAACAATTTTTCCACTGTTTATAATTCCGATATTAATTCCCTTACTTTTTGCTTCCATCATAATACTTAAATTACTTCCGGATCTTGAGGTTAGCGGTGCACTTCTATCCATTCCATAAGAAAGTAATTCAACTTTAACACCATATGCATGAATTGTTGCTCCTGCTTCTGATGAAGATGTTAATGTGTTTTTAGTGTAACCCTGGTATAAACCAATGTTTGATAAACGATCCCAGTTTAGTTCACCATCAGGTCCATAATTTAAAACCCTGATTGCATTCCATCCAGCCAAAGCTGTCCCGTCCGGATGAATAAAAATTACGTTACCAGTTTTTACTTCTTGATTATCCTTAGTTGATATTGCCAGAGTTAAGAGTACACTAAATATTCCTAATAGTATTATAGAGGTTTTAAATATTATTGTCCGCATTTTATTTCCAACTAATTAAAATTTACATACACAAATTAACTAATTTGATGAAGATACTTTTATTATCATTTTGTTAAGAAGGCTGTCAATCTTAAATTTACGCCCGAATTTTCATTAATAGACATTTGAAAGGGTAATGGATAAAAAATCAGAAACAACGTTGAACGGCAAACCATCCATTTTTTTCACCGATAAAGAAACTCCTTCGTCTTATTCTCTTTCCAATCAATTCGCTGAGAATTTAGAATTCCGGTTAATAAAAGATAGAATAACTGCTACAGGGTCCGATGCATATTTTGCGTTATCTCTTGCTATTCGTGACAGACTTGTTAGAAAGTGGCTGAGAACACAGCATCAATATTTTCAGAAGGATACTAAGAGAGTTTATTATCTTTCTCTTGAATACCTGATGGGCAGACTTCTTGGCAACTCACTTATCAATATGGATTACTATGATGAGTGTTACAAAATTCTAAAAGAAGATGGTTATAGTCTTGAAGAAATAAGAGAAATTGAACATGATATGGGATTGGGTAACGGAGGTCTGGGAAGGCTGGCTGCTTGTTATCTTGATTCGATGGCAACACTTGAATTGCCAGCGTTCGGTTACGGAATTCGTTATGAGTATGGAATATTTAATCAGGCAATTGAAAAAGGTTACCAGGTTGAGTATCCCGATAGCTGGCTTCAGAATGGAAATCCATGGGACATCCTGCGAAGAGATCTTGAATACAGAGTTAAGTTTTATGGTAAAGCAACAAAAGTTCAGAATCCTGATGGCTCGTACAGATTCGATTGGCAAGAAACGGAAGACGTTCTCGCAGTTGCTTACGATATTCCGGTACCAGGCTATAAAAATAATACGGTTAACAATTTAAGATTATGGCAGGCAAAAGCTTGCGCAGATTTTAGTTTTAAAGATTTTAATGCCGGTGATTATGTTGCGGCTGTAGCTTCTAAAACAGGTTCTGAAACTATTTCAAAAGTATTGTATCCTAACGACTCTTATGTTGAAGGAAAGTTTCTCAGACTTAAGCAGCAGTATTTTTTCGTATCGGCTACTTTACAGGACATTATAAGAAAATACAAAATCAATCATAAAACTTTTGATAAATTCCCCGAAAAAAATACAATCCAATTAAACGATACCCATCCTGTAGTAGCTATTCCTGAACTGATGAGAATTTTAATTGATCAGGAAGGATTAAGCTGGGTCAAAGCCTGGAGCATTACAACTAAAACTTTTGCATATACCAATCACACGGTTGTTCCGGAGGCATTAGAGGAATGGTCACTGCCACTCTTTGAAGAATTGCTGCCGCGTCATATCCAGATCATATATGAAATTAACAAGAGATTTATTGAAGATGTAAAGAAAAATTATACAACTGATCCCGGTATTTTATCAGCGATGTCTATAATTAATGAGGCTAATGGCAGATCTGTTCGTATGGCAAACCTGGCAATTGTCGGGAGTTATGCAGTTAATGGTGTTGCTGCTTTACACACAGAAATTTTGAAAACGAAAATCTTTTTACATTTTCATAAAATGTATCCCGGAAAATTTATCAACATAACAAATGGTATTACTCCGAGAAGGTGGTTAAAGACAGCTAATCCATTTCTTTCAAAAATAATAAGTGACAGAATTGGTGAGAACTGGGTCTTTGATCTTTCTGAATTGAGAAAGCTGGAAAAATTTGTTGATGATGCTAACTTCAGGGAAGAGTTTAGAAATGCAAAGTGGCTTACAAAAAAATTATTAATTGATCTGATTGAAGATAATAATGGAATTAAAATCAACCCCGACTCAATGTTCGATGTGCAGATAAAAAGATTTCACGAATATAAACGTCAGCTTTTGAATGTTCTTCACATTATAACTCTTTACAACCGGATTAAGGATAATCCAAAGCTTGAAATGGTTCCTCGCACGATAATCTTTGCAGGTAAAGCTGCACCGGCATACTTTATGGCAAAGACTATAATCAAACTTATTAACTCAGTTGCTGAGGTGGTTAACAATGATCCTGATGTTGGTGATAAGTTGAAAGTTGTTTTCATTCCTAATTATTCTGTTACTCTTGCTGAAAAAATAATTCCTGCTGCAGATCTTTCAGAACAAATCTCAATGGCAGGTTTGGAAGCATCCGGTACGGGAAATATGAAATTCACTCTCAATGGTGCGCTTACAATTGGTACGATGGATGGTGCAAATATCGAAATCCGTGAGGAAGTCGGAGAAGAAAATATTTTTATTTTTGGATTACTAGCTGACGAAGTTGTGAAGTTGAAGAGCAGCGGCTACCATCCAAGGATACATTATGAATCAAACCCAATGTTAAAGAGGGTAATTGATATGATTGCTTCTGATTACTTCAATAAAAGCGAACCCGGTATCTTCAAATCCATTGTTGATGGTCTTTTAGGAGTTGACTATTATTGCTTGCTTGCTGATTACAAGGCTTATGTTGATGCTCAGGATGAAGTGAGCAAACTATATTTGAATACTGAAGAGTGGACTAGAAAAACAATTCTGAATGTTGCACGGGTAGGAAAATTTTCAAGCGACCGGTCAATAAAAGAATATGCAGAGAAAATCTGGAAAGTTGAACCGGTTAAAATCAATCAAACATAAAACATGAATAAAAACTGATGAGCTACGAAATACATCCCAAAACAAGAATCGGACATATCCATTTGACGGTTGGAAATCTTGAAAGAGCAGTTAAGTTCTACACTGAGATGCTTGGATTTTCTGTAACTGCAAGGTTTGGAGATTCAGCAATGTTTTTATCTTCAGGAAATTATCACCATCATATCGGTCTGAACACCTGGGCTGGTGAAAATGCTGTTCCGCCTCCTTCCGGACATACCGGGCTTTATCACTTTGCTATTCTTTATCCCAGCAGGGAAGAACTGGCAAAAGCATTCAAGGTTTTATGGGAAAACAAATGTCCAATCGAGGGTGCATCCGATCACGGAGTATCAGAATCAATTTATCTTAAAGATCCTGACGGAAACGGAATTGAACTTTACTGCGACAGGCCTCAGGAAGAATGGCCTGTTGATGAAGATGGAAATGTTGTAATGATTACAAAAGCACTTGACCTTCCAGGCTTACTTTCAGAATTGAATAACTATTAAATTTAAATACAGTTTGTCGTTCTGGCGATTCTGACTTTAAGTCGGGAAAGTCCAGAATCTCATTGCTACTGCAAGCTCAGATTCCGGACAACCTGACTACCGGACAGGCAGGGCCGGAATGACAAGCAAGTTGTAATAAAATAATTTCACAAAGTAAAAAAGATTAATATGTTTGAATATTTAAGAAAAGTACTAGCGTCGGATCGCGATGAGCAGATTTCTCAAGAAATTAAAACTTCTTCTTCCGAGAAAGCTTCTAAAAAATACCGGGTTGCTACTGCTGCGCTTTTAGTTGAAATAGCAAAAGCAGATGGTGATTTTTCTAAAGATGAAAGGAAAAGAATAATTGATTTGATGAAAAAAGATCATAATCTCGATGATGAATGTGTAAATGAATTACTAGCGCTTTCCGAAATGAAAGTTAAAGATAGTGTAAGTATCTATGAATTTTCTTCAGTTATTAATGAAAGCTTTACTCAGCAGGAAAAACTTGACCTGATTAAAAACCTATGGCGTATAATTTATGAAGATGGCAGGCTGGATAGCCACGAAGACAGATTGATAAAAATTATCGGCAGCACTTTGAATCTTGAACACAAACAAATTATTGGCGCAAAACTTTTTGTAAAACAAGAATTGGCTAATTGAAAGCGTAAAATGTCATTCCGGAAAGTTCACCTCACGTGAACTTATCCGGAAACTTAATACTAAAAAAGCTACTGCTTCTTCAACTCACTTTCAATCGCAGAAATTACTTCTTCTCTCGTTGGCTCAACTTTAGTCCGGAACCTGTTTACAATTTTACCTTCTTTTGAGATGATGAATTTTTCGAAGTTCCACTTAATGTCACCTTTCTCAGTAACGCTATTGTTAATAAGTCTATCGTAAAGTGGAGATTTATCTTCACCGAGCACTTTAATCTTATCAAACAATTTAAAAGTCACTCCAAACTTGGAGCTGCAGAAATTTTGTATCTGTTCATTATTGCCGGGTTCCTGTCCACCAAAATCATTGCAGGGGAACGCGAGTATCTCAAATCCCTTAGGATTGTATTTTTCATAAATCTCCTGCAAACCTGCGTACTGTTT
The DNA here is from genome assembly GCA_014860115.1 of Ignavibacteriaceae bacterium. Classification (GTDB taxonomy): domain Bacteria; phylum Bacteroidota; class Ignavibacteria; order Ignavibacteriales; family Ignavibacteriaceae; genus IGN2. The sequence goes on along the minus strand of JACZKK010000033.1, from coordinate 2,752 downwards.
TGTGTAGCCGCATTCACTTGCAACATTAACAATCATCAAAACTTTTCCGTTATAATCTGAAAGATTTATTTCATTGCTTTCCATATCGAGAACTGAAATATCGTTTATGTTGTTCATCGAACTTTTTTCCTTCTGAATGTTAGTTGTTTCTTCCTGAGCAAATAACTGTAAGAAAGTTAAAAGCACTATCAAGAAAATGATTTTGTTTAACATTGTTTTTCCTTTAATAATATGATTCTAAAACAAATAACATTCAAAATAAGTTCAAATTAATATTTGAGAGTATCTTTTGCTCTAACAAGATCCATAACAAGACATGAAGTTAGCGGAACGGCTTCTCTTAGTTTTCTTGAAGAATAAATTTTGGATCCCACAAGTTGTCCAAGAAAAAATGTTGGAACTGTGACAAATAAAGTTTCATACTCGAAGCCCGTCCCTGTTAAAATTCTAAAAAGGACGATAAACAGTACAGGCAAATGAATCGCAAGAATAAACTGCAATGAGAACCTTTTAACATTCGCACGCCAATATCCGAACGGGACGTTTATTATAAATGTAAATAATGCAAGTAGAAGAATATTCATCTTGAAATAAAATTTTGTGAACGAACTTAAAAAAAATTTGAGTAGTGCAAAAGAGAAAAACAATTAATGTGTGTCATTCCTGCGGAAGCAGGAATCCACTCTTTAAATTATCCGGATTCCCGTTTTCACGGGAATGACATTAATACTTAAACAAATTTGACGGTCTATTTAGAAGTTTTCTAACTCATCAATGCAGCGATTGCTGCTGTGTTTGCAATATCCTCAACACTGCAGCCGCGGCTCAAATCGAAAAATGGTTTCTTCAATCCCTGAACCATTGGACCGACAGCCTCTGCTTTGCCCCAGCGCTGCGCAATCTTGTAACCAATATTTCCTGAATTCAAATCAGGGAAAATCAGAACATTTGCTTTGCCGGCAACATTACTTCCCGGCGCTTTCTTCTTTCCGATTGATTCGATAACAGCAGCATCGAATTGCAGTTCGCCATCAACATTCAGATCGGGTCTTTTTTGACGGATGATTGCGGTTGCATTCAGAACTTTATCAACTGCTTCGTGCTTTGCACTTCCTTTTGGTGAGAAGGAAAGCATCGCAATAAACGGTTCTTCACCAGTAAGCTTTCTGTGGTTATCTGCAGTAGATATTGCAATATCTGCTAACTGTTTTTCATCGGGATCAGGAACAACAGCGCTATCAGCAAAAGAATAATTCTTATCAGGAAAAAGCATCAGGAAGAAACTCGACACTATTGAAATACCTTCCGGCATTCCGATGCACTGAATACCAGCTCGCATAACATCAGCAGTTGCGGAAGCTGAACCTGCAACGCTGGCATCAACCATATTCTCTTTTACCATCATCGCAGCAAAAAACAAATCCTGCTGAACTGTATTTCTTGCCTGCTCGATTGTAACACCTTTATGCTTGCGAAGGTTGAAGAAAATGTTAGTAAAGTCGCTCAGCTTGTCTGATGTAGCCGGATTAATGATTCTTACTCCAGTCAAATCAACATCCAGACGCTTTGCATCTTTGTGAATACGGTCTTCATCACCGAGAGTAATTACTGAAACGGTTTTTTCTTTGGTTAGCTTTTCTGCTGCTTTGAGGACTCTTTCATCGTGGGATTCAGGAAGGATTATCGTCTTTCTTGCCTTTGATGCTTTTTCCTTGATTTCATTTAACAACTTAATTTCCATAATGTCTCCATATTTTTAAGAAAATGACATTCAAAATTACGAAAAGCGCAACTCAAATTTTGTAATTTGAAAGTTGACATTGTATCGAAAGCAAAGTTTAGACTGGAAAATCAAATTTAAAGTACTTGAAGTGATAGAAATCTGAGCAATTAATTTTCCTTAATTCCGATTGATTTTTGATGCTGAATAATATACATTCACAGCCTTAAAAATTATATGATTGCAGAAAATATAAAGCCTCTCAGGGAGAGGATAGCTGCCAAATGTGCCGAATTTAAGCGAAATCCGAAAGAAATAAGGCTCATAGCAGTTTCTAAGTTCTTCGGCGTAGATACAATTAAAGAAGCGAATAGACTGGGTATAACTGATTTTGGTGAAAATAAAGCTCAGGAACTCAGAGATAAGTATGAAATTCTTGGTGATAAAGTAACCTGGCATTTCATCGGAACTCTCCAGAGAAACAAAGTTAAGTACGCTGTAAAATCAGCAGCATATATTCATTCGGTTGACTCTGCTTCTCTTTCTGATGAAATAAATAATCAGGCGGGGAAATTGAACAAGGTTCAAAAAATTTTACTGGAAGTTAATACCTCATTTGAAGAATCCAAATCAGGACTAATTGACAATATCAAAGTTTTAGAATTAGCGAAACATTGTTCAACTCTTAGTAATGTTGAATTAGTCGGTTTAATGACAATGGCTCCGTTCACTGATGATGAGAGCATTATCAGGCAAAGTTTCTCTGATTTACGTAAATTAAAAGATGAAATTAATAAAATTGGGTTTGACCTGAGAGAGCTTTCAATGGGGATGACAAATGATTATGAAATTGCAATTGAAGAAGGAGCAACTATGTTGAGGATTGGTTCGGCAATCTTTGGTCAAAGAGACATAACAAAAGACTGGAGGCAGTCATGAAACTTTCGCCGCTCTTAATCAAGAAGCAGGAATTTGAAAAATCTATGAGGGGATATAATATTGATGAAGTGCAAACCTTCCTTGATAAAATAT
>JACZKK010000032.1 GCA_014860115.1 Ignavibacteriaceae bacterium | reverse complement strand
GAAGCTCAAGCAGGACTAATTTCTTCCCCTTCTGGTTTCTGATATTCGATGGTTTATAATGTAAATCATAAACGGTCGATTTTTTTATATACGATTTATACTTGAGTTCTGCTTTTGAAAATTCTTCTGTTAAATCGCCACCCTTCATAGCAAAAAGAAATGCTTTCTCTTTGAATAAAGGAATTGCATACCTAAAAAGAATTATTAGTGGAACAGTAGCTCTACAAACTATTAAATCAAACGAGTTCCCATGTCTCGTAATAAATTCCTCACTCTCAACACGATGATTCTCAGCAATGACGTTACTTAATTTAAGTTTGTCAATAAAACCTTTTACAGCTTCAACTTTTTTCAGCGTGGAATCAACTAATACACCTCTGATATCAGGTCGCATAATCGCAAGAGGAATACCTGGAAATCCACCACCTGTTCCGATATCCAAAAACTTTGTCACTTTTTCGGGAAGATATTTTGAAATATATGCGGAAATAAAAACGTGCTTCTCAACTATTCCATCAATATCGCGCTTTGAGATAAGATTTATCTTTTTATTTTTTTCAACGACAAGCTGCGCGAAATAGGCGAGTCGTTCTGTTCTGGTAGGTTCTGGATTAAAACCATTTTCCCAGCAAAATGCGTTTAGTTCTTTGAGGTACCGGTCCTGTTTGTCGGCCATAAAAATTAAAAATTATCTCTTTAAATATATCAATAAAACAGAAATATCAGAAGGCGTCACACCGGGTAGCCGGGATGCCTGACCGATTGATCTTGGTTTAAACTTCTGAAGTTTTTCTCTACTCTCCGTAGATAAAGCTTTTACTTCAAGATAGTTTAATGTTAAAGGAATATAATGATCTTCATATTTTTCCATCTTCGCTATCATTTCTTCCTGTCGCTTTAAGTAACCTTCATACTTTAAATCGATTTCAACTTGTCGCATTGCTAACTCGTCCTCAATCAATGGACTGATGTCGACATGCTCTGAAAGACCATCCAGTTTTAATATCTCTGATAATGATAACTCGGGTCTTCTGCAGAGATTAGCTATCGTTTCAGTTGAATCTATAATTGAAGATCCCTTACTTTCTAAAAAATTGTTTATTTTTTTTGCATTCAATTTTTGACTTTTACACGCTGTTATTCCTTTAAATATTTTAGCTTCGCGATCCTGAACTATCTGGGCATCTTGAAAATTAACTAGACCAAGCTCTTGCCCATAATTCATTAGTCTTCTGTCTGCGTTGTCCTGTCGTAAAAGAAGTCTGTGTTCAGCTCTGGATGTAAACATTCGGTAGGGTTCATCAGTGGATTTTGTCACAAGATCGTCAATCAGAACACCGATATATGCCTCACTTCTTTTGAGGACAAATTCTTTTCTTCCTTGAATTTTAAGTGCAGCATTAATTCCAGCCATTAGCCCTTGTGCTGCCGCCTCTTCATAACCCGATGTTCCATTAATCTGACCCGCGAAATACAAACCTTTAATTAATTTAGTTTCAAGAGTTGAATCAACCTGATGTGGTGGGAAGAAGTCATATTCAACAGCATATCCAGGACGAACCATCTCAACTTCCTCAAGACCTTTAATTTTGTGCAGAGCTTCTAATTGGATTTCTGCTGGAAGGGAAGTAGAAAATCCATTTACATATATCTGGTCGCTTTCAAGACCTTCGGGCTCGAGAAAGAGTTGATGTTTTTCCCTATCAGAAAACCTTACTACTTTGTCCTCTATTGATGGACAGTACCTTGGACCAACTCCATTAATCAAACCTGTAAACATAGGTGATCTGTCAAATCCCTTTTCCAAAACTTTGTGAACGTTGGAATCAGTATAAGTTATATGACAACTTACCTGAGAAAGGGCGGGGAAGTTAACAGGGTCAGTAAAGTGTGAGAAAGGTTTGGGGTTTGTATCTCCTGGTTGCTCTTCCAATGTGTTGAAATTGATGCTGCTCTTCTTCAGTCTTGGTGGTGTTCCCGTTTTTAATCTGCCAGAAATGAATCCGAGATTGACTAAGCTCTCTGTAATGCCTACCGATGGTTTCTCTCCAAATCTTCCTCCATTTGTTGCATTCAGACCAGTATGCATAATTGCATTCATAAAAGTTCCTGCAGAGAGAATTGCTGCTCTTGCTACTATTTCCTCTCCACTCCCTGTTCGAACACCAACAACTACATTGTTTTCGATCAGGATTTCAACTATTGAATTCTCGATTACTGTGATATTTTCAAAAGATGAAATTAATTCAACTGCAACTTCTGAATACAGCTTTCTATCTGATTGACATCTCGGAGACCAAACAGCAGGTCCTTTTGATTTATTAAGCATCCTGAATTGAATACCAGTTTCATCTGCTATCTTCCCCATCAACCCACCCAAGGCATCAACTTCTCTTACAAGATGACCTTTGGCCGTCCCACCAATGGCTGGATTACAGGACATTCTGGCAAGTGCATTCCTATCCATAGTCATTAAAACAACTGTACATCCCATTCTAGAAGCAGAGGCTGCTGCTTCAATACCAGCATGTCCTCCACCAATCACAATTATATCAAACGAATTATTTCTCATAAGTTATTATAATTTAAATACTTTCACGTGAAACTTGAGTTTTGTCGCGAAAGAATTCGCTTAAAATTTCACGTGAAACGACTATTTCCCAATACAAAATTTTGAAAAGATGTCGATTAAAATTTCCTCTGGCGTAACTTCGCCAATTATTTCAGCCAGAGATATTTCTGAAGCTCGAAGATCACTAGCCAAAAATTCACCACTGATATTCTCAGAAAGCGCTTCTAACGCTCTAATTAAATTTTTTTTTGCTTTGGTTAGACAATCATAATGCCTGACACTTGAAACAATGGCAGTCCTCTCGGAATAAATTCCATCTTGAAACACCTCCACCTTTAAGCCATTAAGAAAATGGGGTATACCATCTCCTGTTTTAGCAGATATTTGAAAATCCTCCGAATATAGTCTCTTAATTCCCAAATCAGTTTTATTAAGTACTTTCAAAATCTTTATGGAAGGATTCAATTTACGTAACTCGTCATACAGTTCATCAGAAAATCCAATGTATACATCTCCAATGAATACTATAAGGTCAGCGTTTTTTATTAATTCTTTTGATCTTTCAACTCCCTCTTTTTCCACTTCCTCCTTTGAGCTTCTTATTCCAGCAGTATCATGTAACCTAAACAAATAGCCATCAATTGAAATTTCTTCCCGTATTATGTCTCGAGTTGTACCGGGAGTGCTACTCACAATTGCTCGGGATTCTTTGAGCAAGTAATTTAATAAAGATGACTTCCCAACATTGGGCTCGCCAACTAAGGCGACATTTATTCCTTCACGAACTATTTTGCCGAATGAGAAAGACTCCAATAAAGCCTCAATCTCGCTCAAAATGTAATTAATTTTAGCTACGAGCTCGGTTCTTTTTACAAATTCAATATCTTCCTCAGCAAAGTCTAATTCCAACTCAACGAATGCAGAAACTTCAATTAATTTAGTCCTCAATGATAAAACATTGGAGGACAACAACCCGTCCATCTGATTTCTTGCACCCCTTAATGAAACTGAGGTCCTTGAATTTATAAGATCCGCGACAGCTTCAGCTTGAGCGAGATCAATTCGGTTATTGAGGAAAGCTCTTTTCGTAAATTCACCTGGTTCTGCAAGGCGAATTTGACAATTTTTTAGTATCAAAGAAATAATTTTCTGAGCAATTAAAGGACTTCCGTGTGAGCTAATCTCAACAATGTCTTCGGCAGTATAGGAGTTTGGAGCCCTAAACACTGAGACTAACACATCATCAATAATTTCATCATTCTCTATTATTTGACCATAATGAATTGTATGTGTCTTTGCGCTTGAAATTTGAACTTTTCCAGCAAATACTTCATCAATTGCAGTAAAAGAACTGGGCCCACTTAGTCTAATTACTGAGATAGCACCTACCCCTGGCGGTGTTGCAAGAGCTATTATTGTATCTTCATTTATTTCAAATTTCATTTCGCATAGAGTTAAAAGTCGGCGGCAAACATAGCTATTATTATGTATTTTAACAATTTAGAGATCAAAATTATAGAAACTACAAATTTTTGTCGTCTGTAAAAATGTCATAGTAAATCTATCATAAGGTGAGTGTTTCTACATTTTTAGCATAGCATATGCCATAATGAGTCTATCGGTTCTAATGTCAAGAATATCTGTTATCTCCTTTTATTACAAGAAGTTGCGGCGCTTGTTGGGTTCGGCACGCTGATTGTTTTTCAGTTAATGAAAGTAAAAAAATTAATAACCGTTAAAAAAATTTAAGGAGTAATAAAATGGCTATAATCAGATTTAACCCGGTGCGTGACCTGTTAAATGTTGAAAGAGAATTCAACAGAATGTTCAGAACTTTTGATGAGCGTTTTAGTCTATCAAAGAAAGAGGATTCAGAAAATGGTTACGAGAATGCTGTCTGGATGCCTTTGACAGATATTTTCGAAGACAAGGATAATTACATAATCAAAGCTGATTTGCCTGGAATGAAAAAAGATGACGTTAAAATTTCATTTACAGATGGTCAGTTAAGCATAAGTGGTGAAAGAATTCAGGAACAAGAATCGAAGGATACTAAGTGCCATCGCGTTGAAAGAACTTATGGTAAGTATTATAGGTCATTCAATCTTCCAAAAGAAATTAAAGAAGATAAGATCAAAGCTGAATTCAAAGATGGTCAACTTACAATCTCGATCCCAAAAGCAGATGAAGTAAAACCAAAAGAGATTGAAATAAAAGTAAACTAAGAGCAGGTTATATTCTGTGATTGAAAGGGTGATTTACAGTCACCCTTTTTATTTTAATATACAATAGAGAAAATATTTTTTACGTTTAGAATATGGAATTCAAAGATTATTATAAAATACTCGGTGTTGAGAAGACAGCAACCAAAGATGAAATAAGCAAAGCTTTCAGAAAGCTGGCGGTGAAGTATCATCCGGATAAAAATCCTAACAACAAAGCTGCTGAAGAAAAGTTTAAAGAAATAACCGAGGCTAATGAGGTACTTAGCGATCCTGAAAAAAGAAAAAAGTATGATGCGCTTGGCGCTAACTGGAGACAGCATCAATCCGGTGGTGGTGGGGTCGAAGATTTCTTTTCTCAATACGGTGGTGGTAGAAGAGGTGGAACAACATATGAATTCTCCGGTGACTTTGGCGATCTGTTTGGTGGAATGGGCGGAGGGTTTTCTGATTTCTTTGAATCATTCTTTGGAGGAAGAGGAAGACAAGCTAGATCTGGATTCGGTTCGCAAGGATTTCAAAGTCGGCCAACTGGTGTTGATGTGGAAGCTGATCTTCACATAACCCTTGAAGAAGCATTTAATGGGAGTGAAAGACAGATAAGTATTGATGGCAAGAAATTAAAAATAAAAATAAATCCCGGTACAACTGACGGGCAGAAACTCAGATTAAAAGATTTGGGAAGATCTTCAATAGAAGGAGGGACTAAAGGAGACCTTTATTTAAATACTCATATTCTTCAGCATCCATTTTATGAAATAAAGGATGAAGAGCTTTTTTATAATCTCGATATTGATTTGTACTCTGCCGTTCTTGGTGGAAAAGAAGAAATCAAAACTCTCGATGGAAAAATAATAAGTATCAATATTCCAGAGGGAACTGAATCTGAAAAAATACTGAGATTAAAAAATTTGGGTTTGCGAAATCTAAATGGAAGGGGTGATTTATTCGTAAAAGTTCACGTTACAATCCCTAAAAAATTATCTGAAAAAGAGAAAAAATTATTTAAAGAATTATCGAAGATCAGGAAAGATTAAGGAAGAAACAGGGAAAGGATATGTCATTCAATTTTAATAGACTAACAGTAAAAGCCCAGGAAATTGTTCAAACAGCAATTGAGATTGCACAGAACTATAATAACCAGATTGTTGAACCGGAACATCTGCTCGCATCAATTGTTCAGGAAAGCGGAAACGTTGCCGAATCAATAATCAAAAAAACCGGTGGAAATTTTAATGCAGTAAAATTAAAAATTAACGAACTGCTCGAAACTCTTCCAAAAGTCAGTGGAACAGGTTTGGGTAATCAGCAGATGAGTCAGAATCTCGCAAAACTTTTCGATACTGCTGCTGAAGAATCCCGCAATCTTAAAGATGAATATGTTTCAACAGAACATCTTCTACTTGCACTTTCAAATGATAAAGGTAAAACAGGACAATTGCTTCGCGATAATGGAATAACTTACAATGATATTCTCTCAGCTCTCAAAACTGTAAGAGGAACTCAAAGAGTCACTTCGCAAAATCCTGAAGACACATACCAATCTCTTGAAAAATATGGAAGAGATTTGAACGATCTGGTAAAGCAGGGAAAACTCGATCCAGTAATTGGAAGAGATGAAGAGATAAGAAGAGTTCTTCAGGTACTTTCAAGAAGGACAAAAAATAATCCGGTGTTAATCGGTGAGCCCGGGGTAGGGAAGACAGCTATCGCAGAAGGAATAGCACACAGAATTGTTTCCGGTGATGTCCCCGAAAATCTGAAAACAAAAAGAATCGTTGCGCTTGATATGGGAGCGCTTATTGCCGGTTCACAATTCCGAGGACAGTTTGAGGAAAGATTAAAAGCCGTTATTAAAGAAGTACAGGAATCAAACGGAGAGATTATTCTTTTTATAGATGAACTTCATACACTTGTCGGTGCGGGTGCAACACAAGGAGCAATGGATGCCGCAAACATTTTAAAACCTGCGCTTGCACGTGGTGAATTACACGCTATCGGCGCAACTACACTTGATGAATATAAAAAGCATATTGAAAAAGATGCTGCCCTCGAAAGACGTTTTCAACCTGTGCTTGTTGGCGAACCATCTGAGGAAGATACAATTTCAATTCTGCGTGGATTAAAAGAAAGATACGAAGTTCATCACGGTGTTCGCATAACCGATGGCGCAATCGTTGCCGCAACTCAGCTTTCAGAAAGATATATCACTGATCGTTTTCTTCCAGATAAAGCAATTGATCTGATTGATGAAGCCGCTTCAAAATTGAGAATTGAGATTGACTCAATGCCCGAAGAATTAGATACGCTTGAAAGAAAAGTAAAACAGCTTGAGATTGAAAAAGAAGCTCTGAAAAGAGAAAAAGATGAAGCATCTGCTAAAAGATTAGAAGAGCTTCAACAGGAATTGAGTGAACTGAATGAAGAAAGAACAAAGCTTAAAATGCATTGGGATCTTGAGAAAGAAAAAATCCAGAAGATACGATCGATGAAAAGTGAAATTGAAAATCTTAAACTTGAAGCTGAACGTTATGAGCGCGAAGGCAATCTTGGCAAGGTAGCTGAAATCCGTTACGGAAAAATTACAAACCTCGAAAAGCAACTGACTCAAGAAACTAAGAAACTTGCCGATGCACAAAAAGATAAGAAGATGTTAAAGGAAGAAGTCGATGCAGAAGATATTGCAGAGATAGTTTCCAAATGGACAGGCATTCCGGTAAGCAAGATGCTTGAAAGTGAGAGAAGCAAACTTTTACGACTTGAAGATGAACTACACAAACGAGTTATCGGACAGGACGAAGCTGTTACCGCAGTTTCAAATGCAATTCGACGTTCGCGATCTGGACTGCAGGATATGAACAAACCTATTGGTTCGTTCATATTTCTTGGAACAACCGGTGTTGGTAAAACCGAGCTGGCGCGTTCACTTGCAGAAGTTTTGTTTGATGATGAACACGCAATGATAAGAATTGATATGAGCGAGTATATGGAAAAGTTTTCTGTTTCCAGATTGATTGGCGCACCTCCCGGATATGTTGGATATGAAGAGGGCGGACAGCTTACCGAATCCGTGCGTAGAAGACCGTATTCAGTTGTTCTTCTTGATGAAATTGAAAAAGCTCATCCGGATGTATTCAACGTTTTGCTGCAAGTTCTTGATGACGGCAGGTTAACCGACAACCAAGGACGTACTGTAAACTTTAAGAATACAATAATTATTATGACGTCGAACATCGGCTCACATTACATACAGGAGAAACTTGAGTTCTTCAAAGAAGATAATGTTGAAGAGCTGATGGGTGAACTGCGTCAGCAAATGCAGAACTTGCTGAGACAAACAATCCGTCCTGAGTTTTTAAACAGGATTGATGAGATTGTTCTTTTCAAGCCTCTTTCGAGAACAGAGATAAGAAAGATTGTTGATATACAGCTTGGCCATGTTCAAAAGTCGTTGAAGCAAAATGAAATGACTTTAGAAGTTTCCGATGAAGCAAAAGACTGGCTTGCAAATCTTGGTTATGATGTAACTTACGGTGCAAGACCTTTAAAACGAACGATTCAAAAGTATCTTGTGAATCCGTTATCGCAGGAATTGCTCGCAGGAAACTTTGTAAACGGTGATACGATTAAAGTATCTGTTGGTGACAGCGCAAAGCTGGTGTTCAGCAAATAACTATCACTCTGTCATCCTGAACTTGTTTCAAGATCTCCATTAGTTTTGGGAACACAAAGTGTCAACAAATTAATCCAACCCGCAGGAGAAAACTTCTGCGGTTTTTTATTTCAGAATCGTTGTTTTCTTTGGAATGCAAAAAGTATATAAGAACTATCCTAACTAACTCTGAAACAATCCACGATTTACACGAACGGGAAAACATTTCTAGGAAAACCATATATGCCGGAACGTGGTAAAAAGTCGATAGCATTAAATAATAGTGAAAGAAGAATTAATAAGCCCAGATAAACAAAAAATATAATTACAATTTCTTTTACGCTTCCTGGCTGTTCTTTTTTAAAGATTAATCTAACAGGAAAGGTAATTAGTCTGGAGAAAAACTTCGGAAACGGAAAAAGGAATGGAGCCTGTCGCCTGTAATTTTCATACTCTTTGGGAAATTTTTGTTTCATTTTTATTTCTTCAAGTAACGCAACGCAAATGATCACCAGAGAAGTTATTAACCACGGAAGGCTGCTGGGCATTTCGTAGGTCAGTTTAAAATGTACTAAAGAAGAATTCCGAATTAAGTAAATTAATAAGCCATAACTCCAGATGATCCATCCTAAATATTGGGGGTGACGCGAAAACCTGTAAATCCAGAAAGTTGCTACACCCTTTTTATTGAACCTCGTAAACATCCAGGCCTGGGTGCCAAGTATAAAAATCAATATTCCGCTTGTCATAATGATATACGGGATAACTGTAGAGATATCTATTCTAAGTAATGCAGGCAGGTAGACGATTATCATATATGGTAAGTATGCTATGTCTCCCAGTCTTAAAACATCATATGAAATATCGAGTATCGGCATCCAGACAATACGCATTGCACCTAATCCGGCAAGGAAAAACATGTTAAACGAAAAGTGACCAAACACCGGAAGAAAAATTGCAATCGCACCGGCTGAAACAAGACCGCTTTTTTTTGTTATAAAACCGGCAGCAATTAATAAAACAATAATGGCAAGACAAGCATATCCAATTATCCGGATGTAATGTGAATCTAAAAATGATGCTGTCTTGTGTAAATGAATCGGGTGTGCCGAATCGTACCCGGGAAAATTAATAATACGATTTAAAAATGAATTTAATATTATAGGCAGCTCAACCGAAGCATAAGTAAGTGCTATTGCAAATACTATTGCAAGAAATGTTAAGAAAAAATTTGTTCTTAACGAAATAACTGTTTGTTTCATTTTACCCCCATTAAAATTAAAAACAAATCTAACTACTGAAAAAATGACACTACGAAAATATTGTAATTGTAAACCAAATAATTAGAATGAAAATGATAAAGTGTAATAATGAATTTTAACTGGTTATATACAGATGGGAAAAAGATTATTTAAGACTTCTGTTGTTTTCTTTGGAAAGAATTGGGAAGTTTAAACAACCATTTCACCTGGTAAGTACATAGTTAATATTTAATCATTAAAAAATGAATAATATGAAAAAACCACACTCAACAATTAGTTTAATTCTAATAAGCATTTTAGTTCTTTATTGTAATTCAATTGTTATCGCTCAAACTACAAAAACAGATTCTAATCTGTCCTCTGCAGATATAATTGAATTAAGACCGATAATTGACAGCAGGATTGCTCTGTATGCCAAATACCTTTTGGAAGGTGATTCGGTGTCGATCGCTGGGATGTATGCCAGTGATGGGATGATGGGGTGTACCCAAGGAGAGAAAATAATTTCCAAAGCAGGAGAATGGATCCGCAGTGATATAGAAAATGATTCACGGCATCTTACTTTTAAAACAATAACACTTAATGCTGATGGTGATTTACTAATTGAAACGGGTACAGCTGAAGCCAGAAGTGATGCGGGGGAATTAAAATACACATTCCGGTATCTGGTCGTCTGGAAAAAAGAAGACGGTGTTTGGAAACTGTATCGTGATTTTGGATTATAAGCGAATGTGTGTTTTAATTAATCCTTTCCCGTTTTTTTCTTTGAAAAGAATGGGGAAGTTTGAGGTAGAATATTAGCCCACGGATTCATCCGTGGGTATAAAATGAAATATTAATTATATCCCAACGGTTTTAACCGTTTTCAAGATTTACAAAGAAGTGTGGACTAAGTGTAACAAACCGATGAATCGGTTTCTGAGGGAATTCGTTCTGCGTTTGTTTCCCACGACTGAAGTCGTGGGTTAATAATTATCCCTCCCGTTGTTTTCTTTAGGGAGAATTGGGAAGTTTGAGAAGTATGACATTTTTGGGGGATTTGATTTCATAACAAAGTTAGTGGAATAATAGTATGATAGAAAATGATGATTGGAGACTTCAAGGTCAAGAAAAATATTTGATGGGTCTCACTTTAGTTCGAAGACTATATAGACAGAATCCATATAATCCTGAATGGGATCACGATCACTGTGAGTTCTGTTGGGCAAAATTCAGTTTAGATACGAGAATTGAAGATGCATTACGGTCAGGTTATGCTACAACTGATGATTATCGTTGGATCTGTCAAACTTGTTTTGAAGATTTCAAAGAAATGTTCAAATGGAAAGTTATTGACTCACCAGAAGTAAGTTAAAGAACAAATTCTTTCTACTCCCCGTTGTCTTCTTTTGAAAGAATCGACAAGTAAAATTGATAAAAGTTGGCACTTCAATTTCATATCATTTCTTTAAAATTATTTTTATCTTGTAAATAAATGAGATATTAATATGCAGTGAGAGCGATGAAACTTTTGCTAGTCCCTAAAAGCATTGAGCCTTTTGTAAAGGATATTTTTTTACTCAAGAATAATGAAAAAGATAAAGCAAATGAATATCCATTTTATGCGGATGGTTGTCCCGGTATTATCTCTTCGATCTATACTCCTAAAGAATTCCAGCAGCAGCTTTCGGCGTGATCTCTGCTTTTAATCACTTTGACGGATTAGTTCAATTTTAACTATTGATCTGTTATAAGTCTTGTCTTAAAAGAAAGGAGAAATAAAAATGAATTCAATATTACTGGTTATAACAACCCTATTTACTGGTTTGATGGCTGGATTGTTCTACTCCTGGTCTATCTCTGTTACACCAGGATTAGCAAAACTCGGCGATGAGAAATACTTGAGTGCTTTCCAATCGATGAACAGGGCAATTATTAATCCTTCATTTCTTATCGTGTTTATGGGATTGGTGATTTTGCTGATTCTTCTTTCTTACTTTAGCTATAATTCCCCAACCCCGGTGCAGTTCTGGTATGTTCTTTCTGCAACCGTTCTGTATTTAGCTGGAGTTATGCTCGTTACTTTTTTAGGAAATATTCCTTTGAATAATACATTGGAAGCATTGAAGATCGAAACAATGAGTGCAGAGCAAATGGCTTCATTCCGGTTAGCATTTGAAAGTAAATGGAACACTTTCAATACTATCAGAACAATCTGTTCTTCACTTTCATTTCTTTCACTCGTGATAGCTTGTACTTATAATGGCAGCATATAATAAATAATAATAAATATAAAGGAGAATAAATCATGGAAAAGAAAAAGATTTTAGTGATTGGCGGAAACGGAAAAACGGGTCGTAAGGTTGTTGAAGGGTTGACAGAACTTGGCAGATCTGTGCGCATAGGTTCACGGAATGAAAATCCTTCATTCGATTGGGAAAATCCCAAAACCTGGAAAGATGCCTTAGAAGGAATTGATTCTGTCTACATAACTTTTCAACCCGATTTGGCTGTTCCCGGTGCACGCAAAGCTATTGAAGAGTTTACTTCTCTAGCAGTTAAAAGCAGAGTGAAGAAACTAGTCCTCCTATCCGGTAAAGGAGAAAAAGAAGCAGAGCTATGCGAAGATGTAGTTAAAAAATCTGGTGCGGATTGGACAATTATTCGTGCAAGCTGGTTCAATCAGAATTTCAGTGAAAGTTTTTTCCTGGATCCGATAAAAGCCGGTCAGGTTGCTTTACCGAAAGCAGAGACTCGCATTCCGTTTGTCGATACAGATGATATTGCTGATGTTGCTGTTGAAGTTTTGACGAATGAAAAGCACAATGGCAAAACTTATGAACTTACGGGACCGCGGCAACTTACATTTAAAAAAGTGATAGAAGAAATCTCAGAATCTACAGGCAGAAATATAAAATTCGATTCGATCACAATGAACGAATACAAAAGATTACTTTCTGAAAACAATGTCCCGGATGATTATATCTGGCTGATCGATTATCTCTTTACAAAAGTTCTGGTTGAGGAGAATTCAGTAATAACAAACGATATAGAAAAAGTTCTTGGCAGGGAAGCCAAAGATTTTTCAGAATATGTAAAAGAAACAGCAGAGACAGGAGTCTGGGACTCTTTTTAAGCTCCGATTTCTTTATTCGCAGGGACATAGTTTATTGTGTCCCATTTTTTTAAACCATTTGTTGTTTTCTTTGGAAAGAATTCTGATTTTTATTATCGAATCGAATTTTGTCTGCGTTAAGTGATTGATTGAATACTATCTGTAGTTCTGCCATGTACTGCTTTTAATCTTTTAAGTATCCGGATTATCGCTTTTATCTTTTTTCTTCTTTTCACTAAACGTAAAACCGAGTGCAGCACCTATAGCTATGCCAAGACTAATCCAAAGACCCAGATTATCTGTTGAGACTCCTATGGCAGTTCCAATTGCGACTCCAATTGCCATTCCGAGTACTAATTTTTTTTCATTTTTCACTTTTTATCCCTGTATGTTATTAAACTTATTAGGTGCTTCTGCAACTGAAAAGACAAAGCCAACAATTACTATGAACAGAAAATCATTATTGAACATTCACAAAGTATTCAATAATTAATCATATAGATAACCATAAATGTTTAGAATCCAAAAGAGCCGGTTGTTTTCTTTGAAAAGAATTCTAATTTTTAGTTTAAAGAATTAAAATGAATGAATTCCAAAAATCATCCAGTACTAATTTAAAAAAGGAGTTGAAGATGGATAAAGCACTTCAAACAATGATTGACAACATGCCGGAAAAAACCGGGAAATCATTGGAACAATGGAAAGCGCTATTAGCTAAAAAATCTTTTTCAAAACATTCGGAATGGGTTAATTTTTTAAAGAAGGAATTCGGTGTAACACACGGATTTGCAAATACAATCGTTCAGCTATTTAAAACAGAGAATGACAATACTGAAGATCTAGTCAGCAATCAATACAGAGGTAAAGAAAACTTATTGCCAATTTATAATGAATTAATTTCTGTGGTAAAAGCCTTTGGGAAAGATGTAAAAATCGAACCGAAGAAGGGTAGTGTTAGCATAATAAGAAAAAGACAGTTTGCTTTAATAAAACCGGCATCTAAAACCAGAATTGATTTGGGACTAAAACTAAAAGATAAGCCTATTACTAAAAGACTTGAAAACTCCGGTCCGTTTGGAACTATGTGCACTCATCGTGTACAAATATCTGAAGTTCAGGAAATAAATAAAGAACTAAAAGAATGGCTGAAAGAAGCTTATACTAAAGCAGTCTAATTAAAATCCAAATAAAGTAAAGTGAGGCGTTGTATAAATCTCTCCCGTTGCTTTCTCGGAAAAGAATAGCGAAGTTTGAAATAAAATATTAGCCCACGGATTTACCTGCCGGCCGGCAAAGGCAGGTCCGTGGGTATAAAATGATATAATAATTATACTTAAACGGTTTTAACCGTTTTCAAGATTTACCGAGAAGTATGGATTGAGTATTGAAAACCGATGAATCGGTTTCTGCAGGAATTCGTTCCGCGTTTGTTCCCCACGACTGAAGTCGTGGGTTAAAAATTATTTCTTCCATTGTTTCCTTTGGAAAGAATGGGGAAGTTTGAGATAAAAAAATAAACTGATATGACTAGCATCTTCAAAAAAATATTTGGCTCGAACAAGCAGATAACACAAGAGAATTTGCAAATAACTGCATCTGTAAAAACATATGTTAACGGAAAAAAAATCGAAATACCTCATTCAAGAAAAATTCTTCGTGAACCAAACTTAATCGAAAACATTAGCATACCTCCTTTTTCAGATGAATTTGATAAAAACATCAAAATTCAAGATTTGAAAGATCTCAGGCGTAATTTTACAGTAAATCTGTTTCAAATGAGTTGTAACTGCCCAGAATTTCAAGAAAAGCATATATTTTATACGCCAAATCATTTGAGGAGAATTTGTCAACACTTAAAGGATGCTATTGATAAACCTTTACGTGAAAAGAATCCATTTTTAAGAAAAGTAATCATCCGTTTTTACAATAAACCCGAACACAATTTTTATTATCTCGATTTTGAGGAAAAGCATGTGCTTTATTTCGCAGGCGAATCTTATTGGGTTAATGTAATTGCAGAAAACAAACCTGATATTGAGTATGCTTACAATATCATTGAAAAAAGATGGTCTTCAAAAGGCATACCCGATAAAGCACAAAGTTTGGTATCAGAAATATCGAAAATTATTTGTTTAGAATAAAAGAGTTTTTTATGGACGTCACGGTCGTACCGTGACGTAAGTAGTAGTCGCTGCCACGGAACGTCCGTGGCAACCCAGAGGAAAATATGAGCAACATACAAAAACTGGGCTTCGATAATTGGTTTAAAGATAAAGTAGCAATCTCTGCCAAGGTATGATTACGTCAGCAATGGAATTTTTTAAAATAATAGTCTGAACAAACTAATGGGACGAAAATTACTTCAGGGACTAGCAATGAATTTATGTCAGATCTTTTTAGGATATCAAAGTTATCAAGATCTTCCTGAGATTGAGCGGTTAGGTAAAGGTAGATACGAGATTGATATTTTAACAACGATGTGTAAGAAAGAAGGAATGGAGATAGATTCATTCCTTGTTGCTGGAAAACTTCAACAATGGTTTTTTACTCAAGTTGGAAAAGAAAAAATTTCCCTTGAGGAAATTCGGAAGGCGGTACTTATTGTAGACGTAACTAATATTCAGAAGATACCGCATTGGTTGTTAGGGCATGGTTTATGGAAATCGACAGACTTTAGTTTTGAGTGTCTCAGCTACATCAATGCATTCGGTCGTGAATACGCAGCCCAAGATTCCGGTAGTCGAGAACTTGCTTAACTGCATCATCCATTGACTCAAGTAATAATATTTGAAAATTAATCAAGTAAAAAAATAAATGAACAACCTACAAAAACTCGGCATCGATAATTGGTTTCAGGATAAAGTTGATTTATCAAAAACTGATTTTAACATCGTTAGAGTAATTAGCGTAAATAAAAACAGCTTTGTTATCTCCAACGGTGTAAAAGATATTTATGCAGAGCTGACAGGAAAGTTTTTGTTCAACTCAGAAGACTCGCTTGATCTGCCTGCTATCGGCGATTGGGTTTATGCTCAATTGTTTGATGATGATGAGCTGGCAATTATTCACGACATCCTTCCGCGTAAATCATTACTAAAAAGAAAAGCATCCGGCAAAAAAGTTGATTATCAGCTTATCGCTGCGAATATTGATACTGCAATCATTATGCAATCGCTCGATATTAATTTCAACTTGCGAAGACTCGAGCGTTACCTCGTAATGATAAACGAAGGCAAAATAACTCCGGCAATATTCTTAAGTAAAAGCGATCTTATCAGCAAAGAAGAAATTGAAAAGAAGACAAATGATATCCGCAAAATTATGCCCGAGGTTACTATTGCATCTTTCAGCAATAACAGCCAAAGCGATATAGAAAACATTAAAACTTTTTTTGAGCCATTTAAAACTTACTGTCTGCTTGGTTCGTCGGGAGTTGGCAAAACAACCTTGCTGAATAATTTAATTCACCAGGAGCTTTACAAAACTCAGCCGATAAGAGAAAAGGATGGAAGAGGAAAACACACCACAACACGACGAGAACTTATCGTTCTGGAGAACGGTGTGATCATAATAGATAACCCGGGAATGCGTGAGCTTGGAGTAATCTCAAATGAGTCCGGACTTGGCGATACCTTCAATGAAATTGATGAGCTTTCAGATCAGTGCAAATACAAAGACTGCACACATACAGTTGAAATCGGTTGTGCAGTGCTGGATGCTCTGTACCGCAAAGAAATTTCAGAAGAGAGATACAACAACTACCTAAAAATTTATAAAGAGTCGCTATATAATGAAATGTCTTACGTTGAAAAGCGCCAGAAAGATAAAAAGTTTGGCAAGTTCTTTCATTCAACTATGAAAGATGTAAAAAGGATGAAGGGGAGAGAGTAAACTAAATAACCTAACTTATACAATCTCGATGAAGAATAAACTTCTAATACTTGATCTGGATGAAACAATAATATTTTCGAGCTTAGGAAAGCTTTCTATCAAAGAAGACTTTTTAGTTGGCGATTATTTTGTTTACAAAAGACCGGGGCTTGATGAATTTCTTAAATTCACAAATGAAAATTTCAACCTTGCAGTCTGGACTTCATCAACTTCGGACTATGCTGAGGGTATTGCAAAACAACTTTTTCCTGATCAATCTATTCTGAAATTTGTCTGGGCGCGAGAAAGATGTGTTTCTAAAATAGATATTGAATCACGAGAGCAGTACTGGGTTAAGGATTTGAAAAAAGTAAAAAAACTCGGACTTGATTTGGAAAAAGTTTTAGTAATTGACGATAGCCCGGAAAAACTTGAAAGAAACTATGGAAATCATATTCCTGTGATTCCATTTTTGGGCGACCCCAAGGATGATGAGCTGCAAAGACTTATAAATTTTCTTGAAAAGATAAAAAATCTTGATTCTGTTCGATCAATTGAAAAACGTAATTGGAGAATATGATAATTATAATCTTAAAAATTTTAGCAATAGGAATTGGCGCCACAATAGCTATCGACTTGTGGGTTTCATTTCTCAAATTATTTAAAATAAAATCATTAGACTATCGATACCTTGGCCGCTGGATAGGAAATATTCCTAAAGGAAAATTTTTCCACAATAAAATTCAAGACGCACCGACAATACCTCACGAGTTAATAATCGGGTGGACTGTTCATTATTTAATTGGTATTACATTCGCTTTTATACTTGTTGCTGTTTGCGGAATTGGCTGGCTGGATAAACCAAGTTTCCTTCCAGCAATCATCATAGGATTAATTACGGCAGCCGGACCATTTTTTATAATGCAGCCTGCTTTTGGATTCGGAATTGCATCATCTAAACTTCCTAATCCAAACTTGCTAAGACTCAAAAGCTTGGGCACACACTTAATTTACGGACTTGGATTATATGTGAGTGCTATTCTGTTGAATGAAATATTTTAACTTCTGCCGCCAAAAACACTAATTGTCCACCTGTCCTTTATTATTCTCATTTTAAAATTTCTCCTCAAATATTTGGTTAGACAATTTTTATTAATATGGAGTTGATGCTTAATCACTGCATCAAACTTTCACAATAAATAACTACTATTTAAAAACAGGGAGACACATCAATGGAAAAAGCAAAAACAATTCAGAAATTTTTAACCATTGCATTCATAACAAGCTTAACGAATATAATCCTTGCACAAAATTTAGAGCAACAGAATAAAGATATAAAAATATTTTTTGATGATTCTGCAGCAAGATATGTTTTGGAAAACCCGGAAAAGGCTTTGAATATAGAAAGGGATTCCATCTGGCATTCATTTGAAGGATATAGAATTACTCTTGTCTGGCATGAAAAATCTTCGGTTCCGGTTACCTGGGAAGTTTGGGAAAGAGGTTTAAATAAATTTCTTTACCAAGATACTTCGCTGATAAAAAAATCATTGACTTTGGCCGACAGTTTAAAATCTAAAGTTAACAGAGAGCAAAACACCATCGTACAACATATATCTTCATATTCATATGAAAAAACTAAAATAAATGCATTTATCTATTTTGTAGCGTTTACATATCCTTATGCTTTTTGTGTTGATACAAATAAAATTGGTATTGATATAACTGGTGACGAGTGGAATTTCGATACTGACTGTATTTTGAATACTACCATTCATGAAATTTATCATGTTGGTTTTAAATTAAGCTCTCCCGATTACGATAAGTACATCGCAATAGATCCAACAAATCAAGAAACATTTATTCGTTTTAATTATGCTATTATGCAAAGCGAAGGTATGGCTACTTTTGTAGCTTATAAAGCACTGAATCTTTTCCCTTCAGACTATAGACACCCTGATTATGAACTACTAGAAAACGATAGTACTGTAAAAAAGGCAATTGATCAAGTAAATTCACTTACTGAAATGGCTACGACTATGCCAATAGATACATTATTGCAAGAATGCTGGAAATTAGGAGTGGAAGAAAGAGCCTATTATGTGGCTGGAAGTTATATGGCTAGAATAATTGAAGAAAAACACGGAACCGAATTCCTGGCTGCATTGGTGAAGGAGGGAAGCATCAATTTTGTAAAGGAATATAACTTGCTCGCGCCTAATGATTACAAACTTGTCCTTATTGAGCTTTAAAAAAATCAAACTTTGATTTACGAAAAAACGCAGCAGCGTAATAAAAAGTTTGGCAAATTCTTTCATTCCACAATGAAAGATGTTAAGAAAATGAAGGGAAGAGAGTAGTTGTTTTAATCCAGGCTAGTCAGTCAGATTTATCAGCTTATGGCTTTGGTCTGTGCCGTTTGGGTTAAGCCTGCTTAAAAATAATTTTACTCCAAAATTTCCTTAACTCGTCCCACTTCGCCAGTTTCAAGTCGTACCTTTATTCCGTGAGGGTGATTTGTGGATTTTGTCAGAATGTCTTTAATAATACCTTCGGTAAGTTTGCCAGTCCGTTGGTCTTCTTTCATAATTACTTTTACATGCATTCCGATTTTCACATCAGCACGTTTAAATTCATTCATTAATCAATATCCCGCTTGGTTTAAAACTGCTTGAGTCTGTTGATTAAAAATACTCTTTTTATAAACCGCAGAACATTAATTCTGCGGTTTTAACTTTCCATTATTTACTCAACTCGGGTAACATTCGTTTTATTACTCAGTACATCAAACCAGTTTATTTTTCTGGTGAAGAACATTATCGCCGCCAGTATAATAAACAAAGCTATTGTCCCGATCAGCAAAGAATAATCCTGAAGCTGCAGGATTACATACATAAATCCATAAAACATCATCAGCATTCCTGAAATTATAAATGAAATTTGTGTGCTTTGATAAATGCTCTTAGCGTAAAATCCAATCAAAGCAATTATCAGCAGGCTTGAAATTAAATATGAATACTGGAACAGAATGTATTCTGAAATTGCCAGAAGGATTGAATAAAAAATTATAAGCGCCAAACCAACTAGTAAATATTGAATCGGGTGAATAACTTTTTTGCTGAATAGTTCAATCATAAAAAAGCTAAGAAATGTGAGAACAATTATCATCAACCCGTATTTGGAAGTGCGCATAGTTTTCTGGTATTCGTCAACAGGGACTAAAAGCTTAACGCCAAAAGCGCTGGCGAAAGTATCGTAGGTCTGGTTTTCCCATTCCTGCGGAAAAGATCTGTTAAAATAATTCACTTTCCACTGCGCAGTAAATCCATCTTCAGTTATCTCTCTTGATAATGGAAGAAAAGCACCCTCAAAGCTTGGGTTGTTCCAGGATGACTTCATATTCACCTCTGTAAATTTTCCCAATGGAACAAAGTCAAGATTTTCCATTCCGTTAAGCTCAAGCTCAATTTCAAAATTCTTCTGCAGGTCTTCTTTGCTTAAATCCAGATCAGAATAAAATCCGTTTTGGAAAACTTTATCTTTTAATCCCGGAGTCAGCTTATACTTTTTGCCATTTAAATTTAACTCGGCATCTTTTTGAATTCCCCTTAAATCGCTTATGTTGAAGGAGATGTAACTTTCATCAAGATTTTCATTCGCATATTTTTCTTTCAGTCCAGATAGGTTTAGGGTTCCGCTCATTTTTACTTTAGATTTATAAAGCATCACTTCATAAATGCCCCTGTATCTTTTTTCGGGAACAACTTCAACGTCAATTTTCAAAGTTTCTGGAAGGTAGTAGTCATTATTTATGACAAAATATTTGTTCCCCTTTTTATCTGCTTTTTCAACTTTTCGCGAAACAGTGATTATTGGACCTGCGATTGTTTGTACACCTGCCCAGCCTTTACTTATTTCATTTACTGCTTCCTGCCTGTAGTTTTGTCTGTCAGTAATCAGCGATTGAACCATAAGCAGGGGAATGATAAGTAGAATTATTATTGATGCAATAAGAATGATGCGGAGAGCTACGGATTCTTTCTTCATTTTTTTACCCCAAAGTGGTTGATGATGTTTGGTCTTTAGATAAGTAACTTCAAAGAATTGTTCATTTAGACAAGATGCAAATAATAGTGCACTTTAAATATGTCTTGATTAAATGAAGGATTTTTCTTCCCTTTGACCCGAACAACTTTGAGGAATTTTATGAAAGCATTAATTCTAATCACAGTAATAACAGTCGTTTCCTTTCTTTTTTCCTGTGAGGATTCTGATCCAAATTCTTTTCCAAAATCCTACAAGTACGCCGGTTACGACAGTTCCCGGAATAAAATTATTGAAGGATATTTATGTATTGACTCTATCGATTCAATTGATGTAAAAGGCAGGTGGCGTTTTAGTCTTGTTTCTAATTGTGAAAACATCGGACCTCAAATTGGTCATGGCGGTTTTGAAGGAATCACAAATATGCTCGGAACTTTATCATTAAACCTCAATCCTGCAATGATTGACAATAATGTATTGCTTGAATGTTCGATGAGTCTTCCCTACAGGATTGATGGGCAATGGAGTTATGTTGGATTTCCTGGAGTAATAAACTGGGGAAGATTTGAAGGAGAGCAGCTTCGATAGTTCCGTCAAAAATTTATTTTACTGCTATCATCAGATCAGAACCGAAAGAAGTATTTTTTCTTCCAATTTTGGAAAGACCCGCTGATTGAAACCATTCTCTCATTTCGCCTTCCGTATAAGTATCGCCGTTGGCAGTCCCTACAAGCATATTTAGAGAAAACAAAGCTCCGTGAAAAGGTTTTGTTCTGTCATCATTCATTATGAAATCGCTTATTACAATCATACCATTTTTATTTAATGCATCAGCACATTTTTTAATCAGTATTTTATTTTGCTGGTAGTTATTTATATGAACAATGGAAGAAAGAAGAATCAAATCGTAACTGCCTTCAAATTCTTTTGTTAAATAATCACCCTGTATAAAACTAAATTTACTTGTGAGCCCGGCTTCGTTCACATATCTTTTTGTTAAAGGAATAACGTAAGGCAAATCAAGCACAACAGCATTTATAGCAGAATTTTTCTTAACAATCTCCATTGAAAACGCTGCAGAACCCCCACCAACATCGAGCATTGTTTTAACATTTGAAAGATCGATCATCATTGCAAGTATTTTGCCCTGTTTAACTCCACGGTAATGCATTGCTCCAATGAATGCTTCAACCCAGCTTTCTCCATTAGTTTTATCTTCGTCATCAATTGCTGAGCTGCCTTTAATTACCGAGTCAGTCAGATGACTCCAGTTATTCCAAAGATTATTTGTATGATAAAGATTGCCCATAAAATCAGGTTTGCTTTCGACGAGATATTTTGAGGACAAATCAGAGTTATAAAATTTCCCGTGAACTTTTTTCAGAATGCCCATTGCACACAAAGCATTCATTAATCGATCTGTCGCTCTGCCATCCGCATTAATTTTTTGTGATACTTCATCGGAGGCCATCATATGAGTACTGAGAACGGTAAATATTTTTAATTCAATGGCGGTTAATAATGTGCGGCTTTCACGAAATAAATTTGCAAGTTCGCGAAAATCCTCAGCAGATTTAATTTCATTCATTTTAATAGCTCCTCTGAACAAATAATTAAAGCTTATCTTGCCGGGTCTAATAATCCATCTTCAACTAACTGATTCTTCACGGATACTGCGAGTTCTGAAATAGTCTGCTGAATTCCTTCGGGATTTACGGACGTGCTTTCACCATACCATATAAGCTGGTCATTCTTTATTGAATAGATAAGAATTTCCAGGTCAACATAAACATTTGTGGTTGAATACATGTATGGATCGTACATATAATTCCAGGCATAATTATAATATCCACCAAAACTGTAATAAGCCGAAGGGTACATTCCCGAAGAATAGTAAGATGTTTTCTCGTCAACTTTTCTGACCGATAAAACAAGCGCCCCTTCCATTCCTCTTTCATTCAACTTTTGTTTTACAGCATTAATATCTGCAAGCTCTTCATTAGTAATCATTTTATAAGAAGGAACAGCAATAGTATTCGGCATCTGGCTCGCGATTGATTCTTCAACATCCATTCGCATATCAGGATTTTTTACCATCGCAAATACAGCAACTGTTTGAAACTTCGCTGATTCCTGAGTCGCTTCCGGGTTTTTCCAGCTATTTGAAATTCTGTTTGAACTGCTGCAACTAGCTAACAAAACTGCAATCAATAAAATTATAAGATTAGTTTTCATAGAGTATAAATTCCTTTTATTGTGTAAGAGAACTTACAGAAAAAAGCATAAACCTTGCTAATTGTTAATTGAACTTTTACCTATATTCAATTATGTTAAGCAATATGTGAACAACTATTTATTAATTTATTAATTCCGGGGGGCATAATGTCAATAACAAATCTCATTCAAAAGCCAAACTCAATCTTGCTTTTATCTACCTTAATTCTTCTTTCATCTATTTCCTTTCCACAGAAGAAATCCGTATTCGTTTCTTCACCAGAGTATATCATCAATATTTATTTTCAATCTACCGGGGACTGCAATCCGTACACCGGGGCTACTTTCAGAAGTCTTTCTTTCACTGCTCAGTTTTCGGATTTTAAATTTATTGGTTCTTACGCAAAGGGTTATGCTGCTATGTTCGGAGTAAAAGATAGTAACTATAAAATTGGTGGACGTCAAGTTCATGGTGTTGGTAAACTAATGGAGTTTAATATCTGTCCCGACTGGGAGACAGAAAAGGATAAGTGGGATAACAAGGTAACTGCCGGGCCTAATGAATTTTCTCCTTACTTAGAGATGCAGCTCGAATCCACGGCTATGGATACATCAGGAATTGTTCCTTTAGTAGAAACCGCATTTATAAGATTCAATACTAACTTTGGCTTTCACACCCTGGAATTCGAATCTCATATTGCAAAGGGTTACATTGAAAATTATTCGTTTATTTTTGATGTACCTTTATTCAAGGCTGGTAAGGGGGAGGATTTTGAAATCGAAGTTCCATTTAATGGTGAGTCAGAATCAGGCAAGTGGATTGTTGATTTTACGGCCGTTAAATAATAGGAGAACTTACAGTAAACTCAATTTTCTGAAGGAATTAATTTGAAAAAAATACTTCCCCCAACTTATTTTGCCATCTGCTTGATAATTGCGGCGATAATGCACTTTCTTTTACCGATAAAGCAATGTATTAATTATCCATATAATTTCATGGGATTTTTATTCTTTGTGATTGGGGGAATTTTAAACATTTGGACCGACCAGCTATTCAAAAAAAACAAAACAACTGTAAAGCCACTGGAAAAGCCCTCTGCTTTTATTCAGACAGGACCATTCAAAATTTCCCGCAATCCAATGTATCTGGGAATGACAATATTATTAATCGGCCTTGGGTTCGTTCTTGGATCAATTATTTCTTTTGTTGGATTCATATTATTTATCATTGCAATGGAGATTGCGTTTATAACTCAGGAAGAAAAATCTATGCAGGAACAATTTGGCCAAGAGTATCTTGCTTATAAGAAAAAAGTTGGACGATGGATTTAACTTACACTTGCATACAAGATAAATTTTCAAATCGCTAAATCAATCACAAACATCTTTTTGATGAAGATACAAATTCAACTTATCTTTGCGCAACTTTTTGTTTAAAATATAAGGACAAATATTCCTCGTAAATGTTAAAACCCAAACTTTTCACCACTCTCAAAGACTACTCAAAAAAACAATTCACAGCAGATCTAACAGCGGGAGTAATTGTTGGTATAGTTGCTCTTCCTCTCGCAATAGCATTTGGTATTGCAAGCGGTGTTACTCCTGAAAAAGGAATTATCACTGCGATCATTGCGGGCTTTGTAATTTCTTTTTTTGGCGGAAGCCGTGTTCAAATCGGCGGACCTACCGGTGCTTTTATAATTATTGTTTATGGAATTGTCCAGCAGTACGGAACAACCGGACTTGCAATTGCTACGATTATGGCTGGTATTATTCTAGTAATAATGGGACTAATTAAGTTCGGTTCACTTATAAAATTCATCCCTTATCCAGTTGTTGTTGGATTTACAAGTGGCATCGCTCTGTTGATTTTTTCTACACAGATAAAAGATTTTTTTGGATTACAATTAGTAAAAGTGCCTTCAGAGTTTCACGAAAAATGGATTTCTTACTTTTGGTCCTTCTCCTCTGTGAATTTTAATGTGCTTGGCATTGCTGTGCTGGCATTGTTGATAATGATTTTCTGGCCGAGGCTTACGCATAGAATTCCTGGCTCATTAATTGCGATTATTGTTACAACGGTTATTGTGATTGTATTTAAACTTCCTGTTGATACGATTGGCAGCAGGTTTGGTGAAATTCCTTCAGAGCTTCCCTCACCAAATTTATATGAAATTAATTTAAGTGTAATTCGTAATCTTATTGGTCCGGCCACTGTAATTGCAATTCTTGCAGCTATCGAATCACTTTTATCTGCGGTTGTTGCAGATGGTATGATTGGCGGCAAACACAGAAGCAACATGGAATTGGTTGCACAAGGTTTAGCTAACATCATCACGCCAATATTCGGTGGAATTCCAGCAACAGGTGCAATTGCAAGAACCGCAACTAATATCAAGAATGGCGGGAGAACCCCTGTCGCCGGGATCATTCACGCAATAACTCTTTTATTGATAATGCTTTTCTTTGGAAGTTATGCCAAGATTATCCCGATGGCCACATTATCTGCGATACTCGTTATCGTTGCTTATAATATGAGTGAGTGGCGTGCATTCATATCTTTACTAAAAAGTCCCAAAAGCGATATTGCGGTTTTGCTCACAACTTTCTTCCTGACTGTAATTTTTGATTTAACTATCGCAATTGAAATTGGAATGGTACTCGCTGTTTTATTATTTATGAAACGTATGTCAGAAGTTTCTAATGTAAGTGTTATAACCCGTGAACTTGAAGATTCAGAAGATCAGATTGATCCAAATTCAATTGATAAGAAACAAATTCCTGAAGGAGTTGAAGTGTTTGAAATTAACGGACCTTTCTTCTTTGGTGCTGCGAAAAAGTTTAAAGACGAAATGGCAGTTATAGAAAAACCGCCTAAAGTAAGAATTATTCGTATGAGAAATGTTCCCGCAATAGATGCAACGGGTTTGCAGACACTAAAAGATTTTTTCAATGATGCAAAAAAACATAAAACGCACATGATCCTCTCCGGTGTTCATACACAGCCTTTGTATGCAATGACTCAAGCTGGAGTATTTGATTTATTCGGTGAAGAAAACATTCACGGAAATATTGACGATGCGCTTGATAGGGCAAGAGAAATTCTTGATTTGCCAAAACTTGGGAGACCGGCTGATTTTATTCCGGTAGTGGCAAGAGAAAGAAAAAAATAATATAACGATGTTATATCTAAAGTCACTTGGCATCTGGTTAATACTTGCAGTTAGTGCAATTATGGTGGCAGCTTTCAGGGTTGGTGTTTTGCTCCCACAATTTGGAGAGCCGACGGCACACCAGCTTGGGACCTTGCTTTATTTGATTGTTCAACTCATCATCATCTACTTGTTCATCCGGAAGATGAGAATAAAAAATGTTACGACTCTTTTAGGAATTGGATTTTTCTGGGTTGTTATCACTATAATTTTCGAATTTGTTTTCGGTCATTATGTGATGGGTCATTCGTGGCAGAAACTATTTGCTGATTATAATTTGTTTAATGGAAGGCTCTGGGTGCTTGTTCTTCTTAACAACATTTTTGCGCCACTCATCAGCGGGAAAATAATTAAATAATTCAGATTACTCTTAAATAATTCCGCTTATCATTTAGTTATTCAACTAATCCATACTTTTCATTAAGTTGACTACATATAATCTGTTTTAATCTGTACTGTCTTCAATCATCTGCATATTTAATTAGAAATGTTCTTAACAAGAAACTATAAACTACAACACGTTTTTATTTATACCATTATGGGAACCATCGCCGGCACGGTGATCGGTTACTTTCTTCATTACATTGATAAGATTGATGTTGCCGGACCAACTTTTAGAGGTTTATTTATCGGGTTTCTTGTTGGAACTTCAATCGGACTTTGTGAAGAGTTTTTGTTTTTAGAGAGATTCAGGCGCAAATCTTATTTCTTTCTTCTCTTGTTCAGAACAATAGTTTATTCTTCAGTTATTGCATTTCATGAACTGCTAATTAATTCTGCAAGCAATTTCTTAACACAGGATTTATCAATCGGCGAGTCCATTTATGCTGCAGTTTATAGACAAAATTTTCCTCGCGACCTGAGCATTATTGCTATCGTTTCTGTGTTATCAATTGCAATTCTTCAAATAAGAAGACTGCACAGACCGGGAGACCTGATTAAATATGTTACGGGCAGGTATCATCTTCCAGAAGAAGTAAATAAGATATTTCTTTTCATTGATCTTAAATCTTCAACTGCGATGGCTGAAAAACTTGGCAATACAAAATACAGTTCATTTCTGATTGACTACTTCCACGATATGACCGGCGCAATACTCATGTCAAAAGCTGAAATTTATCAATACATCGGCGATGAAATAATTCTAACGTGGAATTTCAAGAGTGGGATTAGGGATGCCCGCTGTATTAATAGTTTTTTTGATATCCTCACTTCAATTGAATGGAATAGAGAAAAGTATCTTAAAAAGTATGGTGTTCATCCGGAATTTAAAGCTGCTCTTCATGCCGGAAGAGTTTCGGTAACCTGGATTGGAACTATTAAAAAAGAAATTGTTTACCATGGCGATGTTCTTAATACTACAGCACGAATACAGGAAGAATGCAACAAGTATAATCAGAAGTTTTTAATAAGCGAGTATATGCTGCAAAATGTTGAGCTTCCGGAATATCTCCGTTCTGAGTTTGTTGGCGAATTGCAGTTAAAGGGTAAAGAGAAGAAGGTCAAAATTTTCGGACTGAAGAGTATAGCGGAAATTTAGCTCCGGTTTATCACTATGATAAAATGGATAATTATATTATTGGTTTTTATTCTGACATTGGCCGTTACGGCGTTCGTTGGTTTTTATACCGCAATATTTTTAATTGGTCCGCACTCGGATGTTTTACCTGATTGGCTTCATATTCCCGTTGGAATTATTCTGCTGGTATTAATTATTGGAATTCCTGTATGGTTTGGACGTAAAACATTTCATCGGTTCAGACACAAAGAAAAGAATAATCTTTCAAATTAACTTGCGCAGAAAGTATATATGAAAATTATAGCTTTAGAAAAAGAAATGACAAACGCGAGAGTTCTTTCCTTCAGGAAGTATGCAAAAGCTGAAGCAAAAGCATTATGGCAATTATATATTGATGGAATTGTGCGTGAGTTTTATTTCAGGAAAGAAAAAAAATTAGCCGTGCTAATTCTTGAAGTGAAAAATAAACAGACTGCGAAAAAAGCATTGGGCAGTCTTCCGTACGTAAGCAAAAAACTTATTGAGTTTGAGTTAATCCCTCTCAGACCTTATCCCGGATTTCAAAGGTTGTTTAAATGAATTTAATTTCTCCATTATTACAATATTAATATGTTCAATAGAAAAGAATTAATCAAAGAATATAAAAATCAAAAACATCCTGCGGGAATATTTGCCGTTAAGAACAAGCCGGAAAATAAAATGTTCATAGGAAAATCACTGAATCTTCCGGCTAAAATAAGAGGAATTACTTTTGAGCTTGAAATGGGAAGTCATGCATACAGCAAACTTGCTGAGGATTACAAGAGACTCGGCAAAGATCAGTTTGAAATTTCAATTCTCGATCAGATTGAAGTAAAAGATGAAACTGAAAAAGAGCTCAGATCAGAACTTGAAACAATTGAAGAAATGTGGGTGGAAAAGTTAAAATCTGAAGGAGTAACTTTTTACAATAAAAAATAGAATGAGCGGTTATCAATTTTCTGTTTCAAAATTAATTAATACAACTCCAAAGGTTGTTTATTCAATCATCGCTGATTATAAAGACGCTCATCCCAAAATATTGCCACGGCCACCTTTCATTTCGCTTGTTGTTGAGCAAGGAGGTTATGGTGCCGGAACAGTTGCCACCGTTCTAATGAAGGTGATGGGGAAAATTCAAGCTTTTCGTACCATCGTTTCTGAACCCGAACAGGGAAGAGTTCTTGTTGAAACCAACGATACGGGTTACATTACTACATTTACCATTGAGCCTCGTGATGATGATAAAAATTCTTTCGTCACTTTCACAACTGAAATTCCGGATGATTCAACCATTATCAAAAAACTTGAATTCCGGTTATCAAAACTGTTACTTATCCCGGTTTATAAAAAAGAATTAGAAAACCTGGCTGATTTTGCATCTGAACGGAGTTAAATTTTTAAAAAATGATTACAGAAATAAATAAAAATATTTTTAAGGCATTTCCTGAATTTGAGAGCGAAAGACTTCTGTTCCGTAAAATTTTATTGAGCGATGCAAAGGATATTTTTCTCATCAGATCTGATGATGATGTTATGAGATTTATGGACGTGTCAAAACATCATTCTGTAAGCGATTCGGAAAAGCTTATTGATTCAATGGAGGAAAGCTATACAGGGGAAACTGGAATATGCTGGGCAATGATTGAAAAACGGTCGAAAACATTTATCGGTTACATAGGGTTTATAAGAATGACTCCGGAACATTGCCGGGCAGAAATCGGGTATGCACTTAAACCGGAATTCTGGGGCAAGGGATTTATGTATGAGACTATAAGCAGACTCGTAAAATGGGGATTCGAAGTGATGAACCTTCACAGCATCGAAGCAAATGTAAATCCATTAAACGAAAAATCTCAGAAAGTTTTAGAACGAGTCGGTTTTACGAGAGAAGCATACTTTCGTGAGAATTATTTATTCGATGGTAAGTTTCTTGACAGTGTGATTTACTCATTGCTTGAAAAAGATCTAACACCTTAACCAACAAAGGAAATTGCTTTCCTTATGAATTCCGAAGATCATTTTCCAGAGCTTGCAGAAACGTATTCTAAATGCAGACCAAATTATCCATCAAAACTTTTTAAATATCTTTCTGATATCTGCTAATGAGAGTTGGAAAAATCGCTGATCAAAACTTCAACTAAGTTTATTCCTTGATTTATTCATCTGCTGCTTGATTGCCTGATGTTAAAAATTTTCTGATGATGATCATCTAAATATTGAATCATTTCGAGTCAATTCAAATAAAATTTCAAATACTTGATGATTATCAGTTGAGTATTTCGTAAATAAAAGTTAAGTTATAAGTGATTTGTTTCTTAACTGTTCCCCAGTATTTGATCCTCCGATTAGAGACAATGAAAATAAATATTAATTCTACTATATAGGACGGAGAATCGATAATGAAAATGACTAAAGTCGAAGCAAGTATAGAAATTAACAAACCCGTTAAGGATGTTTTTGCCTATGCCTCCGATTGGAAACATTGGGTAGACTGGCGGGAAGGATTAATTGACCTCAAACCAACTTCAGAAATTGACAAGGGTAATGATGCGCGATATGCCTATACTGTACGTGTTGGTGGTTTGAAATTCCATCTTGAAACTGAGATACATTATTATAAAGAAAATTCAGGATGGCAGGGGATAGTAAACAAGGGGTTTCCACATAAGATGCAGTGGACGTTTGAAAATAAAGCAAGTAAGACCTTTGTTACTTATATCGTTGAGTATAGCCCGCCCTGGTTTTTAATCGGACCATTGCTAAACTTTTTTATATTGAAACCGAATTGGCAACGAATGCTTAAGAAGACGCTTAACAACTTAAAGATTTATATTGAAGGTCCTCAGAAAAAAAATACAAGTGATTGATATTTTTCCCTTTGAAGAAAGTTTGCATGTAAACGATTTAAGTTTTCTGAGGATATATTACTGATTTGACTTTTTATACAAAACAACAGAAAGAGTAGAGAAATCCAAGAACAATGGATACTCTTAAATCTATAAACCTCCTTACACGCCAGGCATACAACCTTGCCGCACAAAAATACCACGAACTCTTCCACAACGAGATGTATAAAAAAGAATATGATCGAAAACTTCTTGATTCATTCGCTGCCAGATTCCACAAAGATTCACTCATCTGCGATGCGGGCTGCGGACCTTCTGCACACATTGGAAGATATTTGTTTGAAAAGGGGATTAACATTGTAGGTGTAGATATATCAGAAAAATGTATTGAGCTTGCACAGCAGTATAATCCTGAAATGAAATTTGAATGTGCAGATATCAGTAATATGTCATTCGATAACAATACGTTTGATGGGCTGATATCTTATTACTCACTAATTAACACTCCTAAAATTTATGTTCAAAGATTTTTTACTGAGTTCCACAGAGTATTGAAACCGAAAGGATATTTACTGGTTGTAGCTAAGGCGGGAACAACTGAAGGATATAACGATGATCTATTAGGAATAAAAGCTAAAAATTATTTTACACTTTTTTCAGTGGAAGAAATAGTTGATTATTTTAAGGAGGCGAACTTCACGCTTGAGTTTATTGAGAAACGTAATCCATATGATTTTGAAATAAGCAGCGAAAGAATTTTTGCAATTGGGAAGAAAGTTTTGAAGTAGTCGCTGCTGAGGTTGAAGATCGTTGTTTGCTAATTGTTAATTGACCTTGATAAATACTTCTGCTAAGTTGAACAGGGAATTTTCTATTACAATTTAAGGAGGAGATATTATGAAAAACTTAACTTTTCTTATCCTGCTTCCTATTCTGATTTCCTGCAGCACTGAAAACTGGGAATCTCTCAGAACAAATACCGAGGAAGCTTTTAACAATGGTAACTATGCGCAGGCAATTGAATGCCTTGAAAAAGCTATTTCCAACGAACCTCAAAATGCTGAAGCACATTACTACCTTGGCCAGACATACAGGCTTATGGTTTTCAAAGATGGTTCTATGCTTAATAAAGTCACAACACCACTGACACTAAAATCTTCAGAACATTTTCGTACGGCAACAGAGATAACGCCCAAATACACAGGGAAGAAGTTTGTCGTGGATCCTTATTCAAAAATACAATCTATATGGGGTGCTTTGGCAATGACTTTCCTATACAACAACAATCCCGATTCCGCCAGATGGGCTTTTGATTACGGTCAATCAGAAGGCGGATTTTATCCCGCAATGATGGAGTACAACAAAAACATAATGGCATCCTGTGAAAAGAATGCAATACTTTTTACCAACGGTGATAACGATACTTTCCCGATGTGGTTTCTTCAGCTCGTAGAAAAATACAGAACAGATATAACCGTAATTAATCTCAGCTTGCTCAATGTAAGCTGGTACATCCAGCAGCTCAAAAATTCTTATCCATTTGGTGAAAACAATTTATTTGTGAACCTGACCGATGCTGATATTGACAGCCTCAGACCAATATACTGGGAAGACGGGAAAGTGACCATCCCGGTAAAGCACGACCCTCTGAACAAAGCAGGCAAAATAGAATGGCGCGTTAAGCCAACAGTTGAAGACAAAGCGATTCGTGTGCAGGATATATTGCTGATGGATATAATAAGAGCTAACGACTGGAACAGACCAATTTATTTTTCCACGACAGTTTATGAAGGAAACAAAATTGGTCTGGATAATTTTCTTGCCCCGGAAGGCTTGGTTGAAAGGTTATGCTCGCACGAAAGAAAAGTCTCTGCAGAAAAAATTTACAGCAACCTAACGAAAGTTTATACTTACGATGGCATGAAGGACAAACATATCAGCGATGTTGAGGAAGTTGCGAGCCTGTATCAAAATTACCGTCACATTTTTATTAACCTTGCCAGGCAGTACGAAGATGCAGGAGAAAAAGAAAAAGTAATTGAGATATTAACTCTGATGGATGAAAAGTTTCCGGAGGCTCTGCTGCCATACGCAAATGAGGAAATAAATAAAGAGGCTGAAAGGCTGCGCAGCAAGTATTTGTAATTATATCTTCAGACAAAATACCTTTGGGAGGTTAAAATGGATTTACTGTTTTCGCTTGCTGATTTCTTAAATGTATTTAAAGACTACAATCATTCTATCTTTCCCCTGCAGATTGTTTTTTACTTCGCAGCTTTTCTATGTATATACTTTCTATTTACCGGTAATAATAATGCAACCAGGATAATAAGCATAACACTAGCTTTCCTCTGGCTCTGGATGGGAGTAGTCTATCATATCATTTTCTTTTCTGAAATTAATAAAGCAGCTTACATCTTCGGCGGATTATTCATCCTGCAGGGTGTAATGTTCGCTGGCTGCGGACTGATAAGAAAAAAACTTTCATTTGAATACACGAAGAGTGCGGCAAACAATGTTGGAATAGTACTTATTGCTTATGCTTTAATTATCTACCCTGTGCTGGGAACTTTTTTAGGGCACGCATATCCTTACTCACCGACATTCGGGCTGCCTTGCCCAACAACAATTTTTACTTTTGGTATTTTACTTTTTGCAAACCAGAAGATGCCGGTGCATTTATTAATTATCCCTCTGCTCTGGAGTGTTATTGGTTTTACCGCCGCTCTTAACTTAACAATTTATGAAGATATTGGTTTGCTTCTTGCCGGAGTAACTGCATTTGTTTTGCTGATTATCAGTAATAGAAAGTTTAAATCTGTGGGAGATTAGTAACCTTTTGTTGACAGAGTGAGGAAAGTTAGGCTTGCACTTGCCGCTCAATTTGGAAAGATCTCGAATTAGTAGCAAGATGCGTTGAATTGTTGATTCGTAAGCAGTAGTTGGTTTGCAGTGGGTAGTAGGGGCGAGTTGATGACTCGCCCTTGACCTTAATAATTATTTCTAATACGCCGCCACACTAAAATCGTTTTCTTCAGTATAAATTTCCTGGCAGTAAATCATACAATAAGAGTAAGAAAGCTCGCCGGTAATCTCACTATTAACATAATCCATAGTTAATATTTCCTGGTTATCATATTCTATTGTTATCGAATTATCGGTGATATAACCTTTGATATATAATGGCTGTGGTTCGGGAACGTAGCCGGCACCAAATGTGCAGTTCGGATTTGTTATTGTAAAGCTGCTGCTGGTGTAATTCATCACGATATCTACGATATTCGGGTTGTCAGTCTCCGTTACGGTCCAGTTTACCAACCATTCCATTGTGGCCACATCTTCTAATGTGTTCGTACAGAAATCAGTTTTTACTTTTACAAGGATTGGATTTTCTGATTTCCATTTACCTACAAATTTATTGGCAGGTGTAAGCGGGTTGTTTTCCTCCTCAGAATTACAGCCTAAAAAAGCAGTAATGATTAATATTATTAAACAGAAGAATAAAGAACGGATGGATTTCATAGTATATACCTTTCCCAGGAAATTGCGATTGTTTTACAGTTAATAAAAACATAAGGCATACAACTGTAGTGCCGGATGGAATAATTTATAGTTAACAAATAATTGAGGTTGAAGAATAAAATTTTCAACTTCACACCATAACTACAAGTAAAATAAACTTGACGGTTGGCAAGTAATATTTATCCGATGCGGTGTATTTATTTTAATTGAAACGGTGTTTCCTTCCCGGAATAGTTGAATTGATGCAACATTTCGCTGGTTTGATTTTTGACTTATCAATCGTTTTATTAAGGAAAAACTATGAAGCACTTTAAATACATTAAACTGAATGCTTTTTTTGCATTGGTAATATTAGTATCAATGATTTCTTTCCAATGCAGCGATGATAACAGCACTGAACCAACCCCACCGACGACAATAAGAATAGTGGTAAAGTCCGCAGCAGACTCTTCAGCAATTTCGGGTGCAAATGTTGTTTTGTATAATGCTAATTCGGGTGAATCAATCTCCCGTGAATTTTCTGCGAGCGATGGCATTGCAACATTTCAGGCATCTCTTTCTGGAAACTTTTATGTACGAATATCCGCACAAAGTTTTAAAGAATTACCGGAAGGAAGCGTTAGCCCGGTTCCGTTTTCAGTTTCATCCGGGGGAACTACTACACAGACTTATTATATGAATGCATTACCGGGTACATTCGGGAAAATTGATGGCACTGTTAATCCGCATCTATCCGGATTTTTAATAGTTGCCACATCATCCGGCTTGAATACAGAATATCATACCTATTCAGGCCCCGATGGATATTTTGTTTTGTTCAATGTCCCTTTCAACACATATAACCTAGATGCAATCAAATCTGGTTATCAATCAACTAATCAGCCACAGGTTACTCTTGCTTCTGGTTCTGCTTCTGCCACGGTCGAGATAAATGTTAACCAGATAACAGGATCTACATTAACAGGAAAAGTGACATTCCTCGCTTCACAAAATGCTATAGTTGATATTTCGCTTTTAGATAAAATTTCTTATTCAGTAGTAAATGGATTAACAACCGTAATCGACACCAGCAGGAATTATTCGATAAATAACATACCTGCAGGTGAATATGTTGCCTGGGCTTCTTATGAGAATGATGGATATGTTATGGATCCTGATTGGATATATAAAAACCCCGGGGCACTGTTTGTTTCTTTTGCAGGAGACTCATCAAAAGTACGAGACTTCAGTGTAACCGATGCGATTACAATTATTTCACCAACTAATCCACCAGCCGAAATAATACCTGCACTTGCAGATTCTTCAATCCCAACATTCAGTTGGAATGCTTATCCGCAAACAAAGGAATACATAATTGAAGTACGAGACATAAATGGTAATCTTGTATGGGGAGGCTTTAAACCGAATGGTGAAATCCGACATACACAGATTCCAAAAGAATGGACCAGCGTTGAATTTAATTTTGATGGATCTGCATTATCTCCGCTTCAATCGGGAAGTATTTATCAATGGAGATTGTATTCCGATGATGATGCTGCAGCCGGTGTTCAAACGCTGCTTTCTGCAAGCGAAGATTTGATGGGATTATTTATAGCACCTTAACTCTGTAACTTAACTATAATCAAAAAGGCGACCTGCAAAGTCGCCCTTCTATATTACAAACAAATTTGCATTTGACTTAATTTACCTGGCAGAAGACATTACAATATCACCTTTTACGCCACCGACAACTTCAAGTAATTCAGTTTGCTCTTTTGCAGGCACATTAAATTTATTTAATGTTGCTTTAAAATCTACAACCATAGCATCCCATTCTTTTTCGGAAATGTTAAGTCCCGAATGAACTTCTTTCATACCACGGCCGGAATATTTCTGCGGTCCGCCGGTTGCCATGCATGTAAGTTCTGTTGCGAGATATTTCAATGCGGGTTTACTTATTCCCATTGCCTCTTTGTTCTTGGGATTAGCATTCAACACCTCGTTTACCCAAAGACGATCAACGAAATCATCAACAACCTGAGATATTGCATGCACGCCTCCAAGTCTGTTATATAACGATTCCTCTTTTACCTGATCTGTTTCCTGTGCAAAGTTCGGAAGACAAAACAGAAGAATTAATAAAGTTACAGTAGTTAAATACTGTCCTCCAACTTTTTTCATAACGGCCTCCTTGTTAGTTGAAAAAATTAATTTGATTATTAGTGTGCGACAAAGAAGAAGAATAGCAAGATTCGCACATCTTACTTAATAAACTAAGCAATTGGTTTCTAATTGGCAACTGTTGGGAAGTTGGGATTATTATGAAGATTAAATATTAATAAATCGTTGGGCGAGTTGGTGGCTCGCCCTTTGAATTTATCCGTGGTATTTATCGTAATATAATAACGTTTATCTACGGATTATTTTTAGTTGTAAAATTAAAATATTCAGAATTAGCTTGTCCTCCTTCAGTATTTCCACTTGTCTGCTGCAAAAAATTAGAGCTTGCTGCATCATCAATTGACGAAACGGGGAATACCTGTGATACCCGCCAGGTATAAGATATGTTTGAGGGCAGTCCCAATCCTTGTGGAGCTAGATTCGGAATTGAAGATGAATTATTTGATGTAAAAATATAAAATGATGGCCCGGTTCCCCACATAGTAGGTGTAACGTAAAGCACGCAAATACCCCCTCCGCTTCCCTTCGTCCAGAGGAACTGAGTTGTTGTGTCGATACCGGAACCATTGTGTGCGGGAATATTGAGTTGTGGCGAACTTGCAAGGTTTATTGTAATACCACTAGATCCAGCAGTAATTCCTCTTTTACCATAATATGTATATCTATCATTTGGTGTGGCATTTAATGACGCACTAGCATTAATTCCAAATGTGGCGCCAGTTATCGATGGAACAGTATAACTAAAATTTTCCGAAAGACCCGCTCCCCACTCTTCACCCAAGTAGATTTCTGCATTTCCAAAAAACAAGTAGAGGGATTTGTTATATAAATTATAACTTGATGAGGGGCGTACAATTGAACCACTGATATTTTGTTCCGGGGGATCCGTAAGATTAGTAGAGAAATTATTATTAGGAAAGTTTCCGCCGGCACTGACTGTAAGGTTGTCTTCAAAATCATAGGCATCATATTGTGTCGGCATTCCGCTTGCATTTTGTGTCCAACGCAATACCTGAAGTTTGCCTGAAATAGAATTCGCTACTCCCTTCCAGTCAACGGATAAAGTGTATGATCCAGTTGCCTGATTTGCATCTGTAGACCAGGACATTGTGCCGCTAGTAAAAAATACTCTCGTAACTTTTCCTACCGCAGGAGGTACAGATCCGCTAATTGTCGCTGTCTTCCAGTTAGAAGTAGCACCCAAATAAATCAAGGTTGGATCTGATCGTGTCAATCCTTGATAAACTATTGCAGTTTGATCTGTACTGAAGATAACCCTGGCCTCGTATGGTTTACTAACGTTGGAAACCGTAAAACCTCCATTCGCATCTGTAGTTACAGGTGCTTTCCCTTTTATTATTACCGGAACTCCCGCAACAAGTTCACCGTCAAAATCTTTTACAAATCCGCTTACGGTGATGGTCTGGCCGTTACCGTTTGGTTCACTCGGTGAGTCTTCCTCGCAGCTAACTACGATAAATAAAAAAAGAAAGGCGGTTAGCAGAATTGTGAATCGCCTTAAGTATAAAATGAACATATTACCTCCGTGTTTATTGATGGAAATTATTTAATAGGAATTCGATAAAATATTTTTCTGTTGAACTTTGAACCGGCTTCGTTCTTTGAATAGACTGAACTTATGAAAAGTATATATCCATGTAGTATAAATTTTCCTAAAACTTGCACAATAGCCCCTATCGAAAAAGTATTAGTTTCTGGAAATTTTACTTCGGAAGAGTGTGGGAGAAACAATTTTCAGAATGCAACTAGTAAATGCCCCCCGCGTTCTTTCGGAGTAAAGTATATATTTCTATTAATAATATTGTAAACTTAATTGATATAAGCAACTATTCTTGCTGATTGGGGATTATTGCTCATGATTAATCAAATGTTTTTTTTGCTTGTTTACAAACTGAAAGGGGCAGTTCTGGGTAAGATGATGCGCTAAAGTATTAAATTAATTCTAGGAAAATAGTATTGTAGCTGTTAGCAAAGGCGAGCTGAGGACTCGCCTTTTAACTGTTGTGGTCCTGGCTTAACAACTTTCTTTAAGCAAAGCAGTTCTGCATCACCTATTTCGCTGAAGTGTCCGCTGGTTTGGAAGTTTCAATGGGTGCTCCAATATTTCCCGAATCTCCCATTTTAGTATTACCGTTAAAAACGGCTCCGGCATCAACGGAAAGTATTTTTGTGATAATATCGCCTTTTAGATTTCCCTTTGACTCCAGCATAACCTTTTCTTTTGCTTTTACTGTTCCGATAACCTTACCGCCGATAGTAATGCTCTCTGCATTAATTTGTCCGTTCACTTTTCCATTTTCTCCAACAATTACCGTGCTTTGTGAGGTAATATCCCCCTGTACCTCACCGTCTAATCTGATACTTCCGCTGCAGCTCAGCTTTCCTTCAATCTTAACGCCTCTGCTGATTACAGTAGCCTCCTCTGTTCTTCCCCCGTCATATGAATTGCTTTTGAGCATGTATGTTTCTCCTTATAATTAGTTTTGCATCAATATTAATTAGTTCAATTCTATTAATTTTCCCCAACAAGGTATAAAATTAATGCGTTTTATTAAAACCTAAATTTACAACCCTCATCACAAAATCAGCATAAATTTCTACAAATTAAGTTAAGGTAAAATCGGTTTTCAATCCTCCTAACTTCTCGTTAAATGTCTGTATTTAATTCTATGAGGTTGGTCAGCCTCAACACCCAATCGTTCTTTTCGCTTTTCTTCATACTCTGTATAATTGCCATCAAACCATACAACCTTGCTATCTCCTTCAAAAGCTAAAATGTGTGTTGCTATTCTATCCAAAAACCACCTGTCGTGACTAATCACAAGAACACATCCGGCAAATTTTTCAATCCCTTCTTCAAGTGCACGCAGCGTATTAACATCGAGATCGTTTGTGGGTTCATCAAGCAGAAGAACATTAGCGCCTTGTTTCAGCATCATTGCAAGATGAACACGATTTCTTTCTCCACCGGAAAGCAAGTTGACTTTTTTTTGTTGATCTGCCCCAGAAAAATTAAACTGCGCAACATATGCACGCGAATTAACCTGCCTGTTGCCCAGCATTATTGTGTCTTCGCCTCCGGAAATTAATTCCCAGATACTTTTCTCAGCATTTAACGTATCTCTCGATTGATCAACATAAGACATCTTAACCGTAGCGCCAATTTTTAAATTTCCGGAATCTGGTTTTTCTGAACCTGTTATCATTCTGAATAATGTTGTTTTACCTGCACCGTTGGGTCCGATAATACCAACAACAGCACCAGGAGGAATTGAGAAGTTTAAACCCTCTATCAAAATATTGTCGCCGTATGCTTTGCTAAGATTTTCGGTTTCGATTACAATATCTCCAAGCCGATCTGCAACCGGAATGTAAAGCTCAAGTTCTTTCTGACCTTTCTCTTTTTCTTCTCTAAGAAGATTTTCATAAGAAGTGATCCTTGATTTTGATTTTGCATGACGGGCTTTCGGACTCATTCTAATCCACTCAAGTTCACGCTGCAAAGTTTTTTGTCTTTCGCTTTCACGTTTTTCTTCAACACGCAATCGCTCTTGTTTCTGTTCAAGCCATGATGAATAATTTCCTTTCCACGGAATTCCTTCACCACGATCAAGTTCAAGTATCCATCCGGCAACATTATCTAGAAAATATCTATCGTGCGTTACTGCAATTACTGTCCCTTCATACTTTTGCAGATGATGTTCAAGCCAGGCAACTGTTTCTGCATCCAGATGATTCGTTGGTTCATCGAGCAAAAGTATATCAGGTTTTTGAAGAAGTAATCTGCAAAGCGCAACTCTTCGCCGTTCTCCGCCGGAAAGAACTTTACACA
Source organism: Ignavibacteriaceae bacterium (assembly GCA_014860115.1). Taxonomy (GTDB): domain Bacteria; phylum Bacteroidota; class Ignavibacteria; order Ignavibacteriales; family Ignavibacteriaceae; genus IGN2. The sequence continues at coordinate 12,469 of JACZKK010000032.1, read as the reverse complement.
AAGTATCCGGAGGGGGACATCGTAAAGCATCCATTGCCATTTCAAGTCGTGCATCCAGATCCCATCCGCCCAGTGCATCAATTTTTTCCTGAACTTCACCCTGTCTTTCAAGAAGCCTGGTCATTTCATCATCATCCATTGGTTCGGCAAATTTTGCATTTATTTCATCAAACTCCCTTAGAATGTCAACAATGGCTTGAACGCCTTCCTGAACAATTTCTCTTACAGTTTTTATATCATTAAGCTGCGGTTCCTGTTCAAGATAGCCTATTGTAAAACCGGGAGAAATAACCGTCTCACCGTTTATGTTTTTATCAACTCCCGCAAGAATTTTTAGGAGCGATGATTTACCGGAACCGTTTAAGCCGATTACACCAATTTTAGCTCCGTAGAAATATGACAGATAAATATCTTTAAGAATTGGTTTGTTGTTGTAGAATTTACTTACCCCAACCATAGAGTAAATAATTTTGTTTGGTTCGTTGCTCATTTAGTAATAGTTCTTTTTTTGTTGAGCAAAAATAGATAATACTGGAAGGGGAGCCAAGTATGATAAATGAGAAGGATAATGGCTGCCGATCTGTTAACCTTTAAAAAAATGAGAAGTTTGATATTAGCCATTGGGATGGATAAGTTTTCGGTAATCAATTGAAAAAAATAATATGAATCATTATGATTAATAAAAAGGAAATCAAAAAAGAGTATAAAAATCAAAAACATCCTGCCGGCCTGTATGCAGTTAAGAACAAACTTGATAACAAAATGTTTATCGGTACATCGATTAATCTGCCTGCAAAAATTAGGGGCATCACTTTTGAGCTGGAGATGGGTAGTCATACATACGACAAATTGGCAAATAATTATAAGCAACTTGGTAAAGAGAATTTTGAAATTTTTATTCTTGACCAAATTGAAGTTAAGGACGAAACCGACAGGGAATTACGAGCTGAGCTTGAGACTCTTGAAGCAATGTGGATTGAAAAACTGAAGAGTGAGGGGGTAACTTTTTATAACAAGAAATGATTGAAATATGAAGGTCGGGTAGAAAATAGTTTATTCCCTCCTCACACCAAGAGGAGGGAAAACTGCACTCTTTATTTTATCAAATTCAATTTACTTTACGCTGTCAAAATTCATTGATGGCATTTCAAATTTCTTATAAGAAGATGGGGGTACAAACAACCCCGCATCTAATTTCTGGGGAACCACCACCGTAACCTTGAACGTGCTCAAAATATTAGCGTCATCATCCGTTTCGGCTACCTGCAAAGGAAAATATCCTGCTTCAAGAAGTTCGCTTTTCCAGCTCGGTATATTCAACTGCTGCTGACGAAGATCGCCAAATAAAATGAATCCACCTAATTCTTTTGTCATCCATGCTTCTCCCTTTGTGTCATCCTGCTGAAACAGGAATTTCTCACAGCTATATCCTAGTAAATTTTTTGTCTCCCCGGTATTAGTATAGCTGCCGGTACTTTTATCCGTTTCCGGAAGCATGAAGTTTTCCATATAGGCTTGCTGCTCATCCATAATTATATACATTTTATTTACATGGCTGTCATATACCATTGCTCCATCTGCATCCGGGGTTTCCATCCTAAATCTTAAATCTTTTACCAGATAGTTAATTACCTGTTTTTCTCCATCTGCTTCAACTTCTATCGTAATCTTACCCTCGAATGTTCCCTGTGCAAAACTTATTTCTGCCAGAAGAAAAAATATTAAGGCGAACAGCGATTTTGATGTCTGCATTATATCCTCCTATTTGATTTATTATTTGATGATGATCATCTTCTTCATCTCCACAAATGAACCAGCCTGGAGTTTATACAAATACATACCGCTGGATAAACCCGATGCATCAAAAGTTATATTGTAAACTCCTTGTTCCTTCTCTTCGTTTACCAATGTGGCAATTTCATCACCAAGAATGTTGTAAACTTTTAAAGAAACAAACCCGCGATCCGAAATCCGATATCCGATATTGGTGCTCGGGTTAAATGGATTTGGATAGTTCTGCAGGAGCTCAAACTTATCTGCTATTATTTTTTCATCATCAACACTAACCGGACTTTGTACAATGACTACGGCCGCCATTCCTGTTCCACCCGGCCCACCATGTGGTTCACAATAGTAAGGATGAAGACCGACAGTAGTAAAGGTATGTGTAAATTCCCACGGTGCCGGTGCTGCCGGACCGCTTGTGAAGCTGTTATCATCCGCTTTAACATTGTGAGTACCAAGAACATTTGTCCATCTTACAGCATCACCAACTGTAATTGTTAACTCTCCCGGGGAAAACGAAAAATTGGTAACTGTCACATCATGTGTGGTTTGAGAAAAATTAATTCCTGACAGGAATAGGATGAATAATAAAGAGAATATGGAAACTTTTAGTTTTTTCATTTTGTACCTTTTTATTTTTGATAGTTATTTTTTTATTACTAAAGTCAAGCAGGGTAAAACTTTTTAAGTAATAAACGGAAGTGCTTGAGGATTTTTAAGACTAACAGAATCAGTAATGAGATATGACAGGATTCCGATTCTTAAATTATGTGGGGCAGGAGAATTTCGCCCCACAGTTATTATTAATATAATTACTAATCGTCGTTTTTAATTTCCCCGCCATGATCACCAACAAGCATCCACTTTTCGCCTTTCTTCATAAGAATATCTGTCCAGCGACCTTTTTCAGTATTTGGTTTACCATCGGCACTTTCAGTAACCTGTGTGTAATAGTAATGGACATATGCAAAGTTACCATTCACCCAAATCTTCGACGGGGTGATTATATAATAAACGACTTTACCTTTTGCTGTCCAGTAACCTAACGATTTCTGCGCATCTGCTTTGGTACTTGGCGCTTCATTGTCATAAGACCAACCAAAGTAAGAATCGTCAAAGTATGACAGAAAATCCATCGGTTTATCAGTCATACTCACTTTCCAATATGCATCGACTCCGGCCCAGACAGCCTTCTGCTCATCTGACCATTGTTGAGCCGAAACATTAGCGACAAAAAGAAAAAGTAAAAGAGTAGATATAGAAATGCTAAATAAATTTTTCAAGATAGTCTCCTTATAGGTTTTAATTGTTAATAAATTGAACTTAGCCTGGTGTAAAATTGTGAAAGATTAATTAATAAACAAATAGCAATCAATTTTTTAAACGGGATTTATCGAACGGGGTTAAGAATTGTTGTAACTAACATTTGTTGCGGCCGATATTAATGTATCAGCTACTCAAGATATAATTTCTGGTAATCCTCTCTGAGTTTTTCAAGGATTGATTGATGTTCGGCTTCTTCGCCTGAAAGTTCCTTTAAACCTTCTTTTGCCTTTTCTCTTAATAAGCCCCGATCTGTTTTGCCGTCCATTAACCTGGGCATCTCAGTGAGAAATATCAAATCGTCTGGTTTTGCCATTGAACCTATCTTTTCAGAAATATAATTTCTCAATTCTTCTTTGAGGAGAGGTGTACCATCTAAATTGTTGAGCACAACAAAGGCAACGATTGCATTTTCTATAATCTCGTCAGATCTTTTCACAACTGCCGCTTCTTTAACTGAGGGATGTGCTGCTAAAACCTTCTCTATTTCAGATCCACCAACTCTGTTTCCTGCAGACTTAATAACATCATCAACTCTGCCGAGTATTTTAATAAGATTATATTTCTCTCTTACTGCTGCGTCGCCCGTAAAATAATTTCCCTTGAATTGTTTCCAGCAATTTAGGTTTGTTTCCACCTTTTCTTCTTTGGCTGTCGTAAACATTGAAGGCCAGCTATCTTTTATAATTAAATAACCACCTTCACCTTCTTTAACAGGATCTCCATTCAGATCAACAATGTCAATTTCAATTCCGGGAAAAGGACAGCCAGTATGACCCGGCTTAAATTCAGAAGCACCGGGTAATGGCGAAATTATTATTGAACCGGTTTCTGCTTGCAGCCAGGTGTCAACGATCGGACATTTTCGTTTTCCAACATTTTCATACAGCCATAGCCAGGTATCTTTTTTAATTGTTTCGCTCTTTATTCCTAATAACCTCAAACTTGAAATATCATGCCTGAATACCCATTCGCTGCCAAGCTTCAATAATGCACGGATAGTTGTTGGATTGATATAGAGAATATTAATTCTATACTTTGAAATTAGCTGCCAGTACCTGTCGGGCTCGGGATAGATTGGAACTCCCTCATAAAGAAATGTAGTCACTCCATTAAGAAGAGGGCCATAGATACTGTATGTGTGTCCTGATATCCAGCTAATATCAGAAACAGACCAGATGATATCGTTTCCCTTAAGATCAAAAATCCATTTTGCGGTGAGATAAGACTGAACCATATATCCACCAGTCAGGTGAAGTATGTTTACAAGGTCTCCATTCGGACCATTTGTGAACATGCTGAAGAGAGGATGTTGGGACAGGAGGGGAACGGCTTGACAGTCATCCGAAACTTTATCAATTTCATTTTGCCAGATAATCTCTTTTTCGGAAACTATTTTCAGCTCCTCTTTTGACCTTTTAAAGAGAACTACTTTTTCAACAGATGTCGAATTCTGTAATGCATTGTCAACTTTACTTTTAAGATTAACCTGATTCCCCTTTTTAAGAACATAATCCTGAGTGATCAAATATTTGCAGGATAGATTGTTAATCCTTTCTGCAAGAGCGTGACTGCTGAAATCACTAAAAACAACAGAATGAACTGCGCCAATCCTGCTGCAGGCAAGCATTGCGATAACCGCTTCGGGAATAATTCCCATATATATAATTACGTAATCGCCTTTCTGCACACCGATCTTCTTCAGAACGTTGGCGAATTTACAAACCTGAGTGAAGAGTAACTGATAGGTTAAAATTTTGCTTTCGCCCGATTCACTTTTCCAGATGATGGCGGCTTTGTTTCTTTTTTCTGTTGGTAAATGTCTGTCAAGGCAGTTGTAGCTCAGGTTGGTTTTGCCGCCAACAAACCATTTTGAATTGAATGCTTTTCCCTGCTTTACTTCCTTCCATAAGTTGAACCAATGGAGTTCTCTTGCTTCACCGCTCCAGAATCTTTCCTTATCAGCCATTGAAAAATCATAAACATTTTTATATTGGCTGAAAGAAGAAAAATGTGCGTCTTCTTTAAATTCATTTGAGGCTCCGAAAAATTCTTCTTCAGTATTTTGTTTCCGGAGGGATTCTCCTTTATCTATTTCGGTCTGGTTTGCCATTGTTCTGATTAAGTGGATTCAATTTATTACAATGAAAAATTAGAGATTGTAATACGTAAAAGCAATTGAGCAAAAATCAAACCTGAAAAAATTATTAAATTGTAATCGAAATAGAATTTTTTCTGAACAATAGAATTAAGATTTAAAGGAGTTTGAGAACAATGCAAGATTATCTAAACCAAACATTCTGGGGAAACACCGTTCAATCTTATATAATCGCAGCCGGAATATTTATTATCGGTTTAATCATCGTTAAAATTCTGCAAAAGATTGTTCTGCGCCGGTTGAAGAAATGGGCTGAGAAAACAGAAACGACTTTGGATGATCTGCTGATAAAAAGTATCGAAAAATCTATAATACCTTTGCTCTTTTATGGTGTTTTTTATTCTTCATTAACCAGCCTGACACTACATGATCGTGCATCGAGAATTGTCGAAGTAGCATCACTTTTTGTAGTAACCTTCTTCATTATTCGCTTTATAAGTTCAACTATTATGTTCATGATATCCTACTTTATTAAAAAGCAGGAAAGGGGAGAGGAAAAAGCAAGACAGCTTCGCGGAATGACGGTGCTAATAAATATTTTCGTTTGGGTAATCGGTATTGTGTTCCTGATGGATAATCTCGGTTTTGATATTTCTGCGGTAATTGCAGGACTCGGAATCGGTGGAATTGCAATTGCTCTCGCCGCACAAACAATACTCGGGGACCTCTTCAGCTATTTTGTAATTTTCTTTGATCGTCCTTTTGAAGTCGGAGATTTTATTACCGTGCAGGATAAAGTCGGCACAGTTGAATACACAGGAATAAAAACTACAAGAGTCCGTGCACTCACGGGTGAGCAATTAGTATTTTCAAACACTGACCTGACCAATTCAAGAATTCACAATTTTAAGAAGATGCAGGAAAGAAGAGTGGTTTTTAAGCTTGGTGTGGTTTATCAAACAACGGCGGCACAGCTTGAAGAGATTCCGAAAATTGTAAGACAGATAATTGAAGCGCACAGCGATGTTCGTTTTGACCGCGGACATTTTGCTTCGTACGGCGACTTCAGTCTTAACTTTGAGTTTGTTTATTTTGTATCCGGTTCAGAATATGTGAAATATATGGACACTCAGCAATCTATCAATCTTCAAATCTATAAAGAATTCGAAAACAAAGGAATTGAGTTTGCTTATCCGACTCAAACTTTATTTGTGAACAAAGAAGAAAAGAATAGTTAAAATTATTTTCTCGAAAACGGATGGGATGGGATGATTCGTTTCAACAATGACTCCCATCCGAGTTCCTTCCTTATTATCGGTTCAAGGAAATCCGCAATCTTTTTATGCCCGAAGCGGTTGGGATGTTTTTCACAGCCGAAATCTCTCTGCTGGTTGAATTTAACATCCAGTTTGATGAAATGAATTTTCTTGTCTTTATTCTTTCCATTCAGTTCATTAACAACACTACTGATATAATCGCAATGAGGATCTTTTCGCAGCGAGCTGCATAGAGCAAAGATGTGAGTGTTGGGGTAATGTTTTCTGATATTTTTAATGAGCCTCAGATATGCTGTTCGGAACATTTCTCTTTTAGGGTGTGGTTTCTGCCAGTAATCATTTCTACCAAGACGAACAACAACCGCATCCGGCTGCCAGCGATTAAAATCCCATTTTAATGAACCGTTAAAACATGCCTGATTATAATAATGCGGCAGAGGAAGTTCTGATGTACGGAGTGAATCACCATAATTTTTCACTACACCCGAACCAGAAATTGCAACAATTGAATAATCCGCATTTAACTTTCTCGCAAGCTGGGCTCCAAAAGATAAATAACTGTTTTCCGTTTCGCGGCTGAAAACACAATCCGGAGAGTCGCCTTCACTTCCAAAACCGGTAAAGTATGAATCGCCGACAAATTCTATTTTTCTCCTCTTAATTATTTCAATCGATTTAACAAGATCTTTGCCGCCATCAAGAATAAATCCCTCGAATGTTGCAATGCCGAAAAGTGCTTCGGTTCGTTTTGTAATTAATAATGTATGAACTTTATTTGGAAGTCCGTTTGCAAGCACATAAATCGTGTCGGAAGATGTTCTAATTACTTTGTGCAGTCTTCCATCTATAAAAACATTATAGTCATTGTTTCCATCTTTTAATTTTATTGAACAGGAAGTTCCTTCAAAACGTGTCCTGATTTGAACTCCGGACCAGTCAAATCTTACACTTTTGGGATTTGAAGAATCGAATCTTCCTATGTACTCAATATTTTCATCATCAGCATCAATATGTGATGAACCTTCAAATAATTCGCAAGAATTTATAAGAAAAGAAATTGCTAAAAGCGCAATCAGTAATTTGTGAAACTTGCCTGACGGCGGTCTGGTTCGTGGCATTCAGAAAGAAATTTTTTATTGTCATCAAAATAACAAACGACAGAACATTTATCGTTAGAAAATTTTATATTTAGGACACTATGAAAAACTCAAATAATACCAACGACGTAATAAACAAAATAATTGAAGTGCCCAAAACCATAATCGAGGCACAGATAAACCTTCTCAAGCAGCTTGCCCCGAAAAAAAAGAAAAAAACTTCTTCAAAAATCGGACTGCCGCCCGGGTCAATTGTCTATCTCGGAGAGAAAAAAGTTGAAAAGGTTACGATTACTCTAACAGAATACGATGAGAATAACGCAGAGACCTACGAAATAAAATCTGTTAAAGAGATCGATCCATTTACCGACACACCGCAGGTAACGTGGGTAAGCGTTTGCGGACTTCACGAAACTGAATTTCTGAAACAGGTTGGTGAAAAGTTTAAAGTCCATCCTTTGGTGCTTGAAGATATTCTTAACACCGATACACGACCCAAAATTGAAATAACCGACGATTATCTTTTCATCGTTATGAAACTTATGACGTTTAATCCTGAGCAGAAAATCCTGGAAACGGAACAGGTGAGTTTTATACTTGGCAGAACATTTTTGTTCAGTTTTTCTGAAAAGAGTGATGAGATATTTAATCCGGTAAAGGAGAGGATTACAATTCAGCTTGGTAAATTCCGCAAAAGGGGATCCGATTATCTGCTTTATGCATTAATGGATATTGTTATCGATCATTATTTTCTTGCACTCGAAAAGGTAGAAGAAAGAATTGAAACACTTGATGACGAAGTCATTAATAATCCCGAAAAATCCCAGATAGAAAGTATTTACAACCTGCGAAATCTATTGCTGATGATGCGTAGATCAATATGGCCTTTAAGAGAGATTGTGAACCAATTAATAAAAGATGACTCCGATCTCTTGGATGACAGCATTGAACCGTACCTGCGCGACATTTACGACCACACTATTCATATAACCGAATCAATTGAACAGCAAAGAGAAATAACAAACGGACTGATGGAAATTTATCTTTCTATGATGAGCAACAAGATGAACGAGGTGATGAAGGTGCTTACGGTTATTGCCACCATTTTTATTCCGCTTACTTTTATCGTCGGCATCTACGGAATGAACTTCCCTAATATGCCGGAGATGAAATGGCCGTGGGCTTATTTTGCCTTATGGGGTGTGATGATAGGTGTGGTCATTTTTATGGTCTTTTATTTCAGAAGGAAGAAATGGTTTTGAAAAATTGTTCATCCGCTTGTCATTCCGGAGATACGCTGGAAGCGAATCATCCGGGATTTGACGACCAAAAACTTGCTTCATAAATAAAATATTCATTACTGTTTTATGAGCACTTCAACCATAAGTAATAACCAAAAAGCTCGTAATGTTTTATTTATTCTTCTCTGTGTTTCGGTTCTTTTATTAAAACAGATTTACAACGGACCAGGACTGGAAATAGTAAAAAGTTATTCCGGAAATTTATCAATCTCGTTCGCCGTGTACTTTTTAATCTACTTTTCTTCTGATCATTGGAAACAGAATAAGTTCATTACAGCCATTATCTCTTTAACAATTGTAGAATTATTCGAGATTACTAATGGCTTTGGGATAATGAAAAATGTGTTCGATATTTTTGATTTATTTGTTAATCTTATTGGTGTCATCTCAGCTTTAGTATTGGATAAACTACTAACTGTTAAAAATTCAAAGGAGGCTAAATAATATTATGAAGAACAATAACGGCAATAAAAAAATTTTAGTAATCTGTTGAGAAAATAATTTATCACAAACAAAAATAATTTCACAATGGGTAAACTGGCAGTAATAAAAACAAAAGAAACCGATTCGAGCGTTGAGGACTTTATCAATTCAGTTAAGAATGAAGCGATGCGCAAAGACAGCTTCACCATCCTAAAGATGATGCAGAAGGCTTCAAAGGAAAAACCCAAAATGTGGGGCAGCTCGATGATCGGTTTTGGGAATAAAATATATAAAAGTCCTGCAACAGGAAGAGAAGTTGAATGGTTCAAGATAGGATTCTCACCGCGGAAGGCGAACATTTCATTGCATCTTGTACTGGATATTAAAAAGCACGCCGCTCAACTGAAAAAACTGGGCAAGCACAAAATCGGGGTCGGATGCCTGTACATTAATAAGCTGAATGATATTGATGCGAAGGTTTTGGAAAAATTAATTAATACGGCTGCGAAAATAAAATAACCAGATAGACGTCACACCTGCCCCGTTTGCGGGGGTCGTACCATAACGTTAAGTTTTGCAGTATCATTAATAGTTAGGTAACAAATTAAATATAGTGCATAGTATATGGATATTGTTGAACATAATGTAAATAATAATAGGATTGCAGAAATAATTTCAAATGATATAGTTATCAACAATTTGCAAGATGCTCTTGATTTAATTGCAAATATCTCATATCAAGAAATAAATAAGATTATAATCAAAGAAAATAATGTTACATCTGACTTTTATAAATTAAGAAGTGGATTAGCTGGTGAGATATTACAAAAGTGTGTTAACTATGGAATTAAAATTGCAATTGTAGGAAACTTTGAAAAGTACGAAAGTGAAAGTTTAAAAGCATTTATTATTGAAAGTAATAGAGGAAATCAATTTTTCTTTGTTACAAATGTTTCAAAAGCAAAAGAAATGTTAATTAAAACTTAAAAGTGTTACCTAACAAGCAAATTAACCGGACGCCGTTACGCGGGCATCCAGAATTTTAATTTATTAAGGAGAAGATTACAGATGGCAAATAATAAATCAACAAAAAAAAGTGAAACGATATTAGTATATGGTGCCGGTTTTGGTGCTGCATTTGGAGCCGCCTTTGGTGCTATATTTAATGGTATAAACATAGCGTATGGAGTTTCCATTGGCGTTATAGTTGGAGTAACTATAGCTTTAGTTTTCGGGAAGAAGATTGTACAGTTGTTTGGCAATCCGGATAAAACCGATTCAACGGAAGAAAAAGAATAACAATTGTTGAGTAAAACATAATTTTAAATGTTCTTAATTGATATTAAAACAAACCCTGCATAAGTTTCTCAAGGGACGTCACGCCTGCCCCGTTTGCGGGGGTCGTACCGTGACGTTAAGGTTAGATACTGCCACGGAGCGTCCGTGTCAGCCCTGAAACCCCAATTGAAAAACCCACCAAACATTTTTAAGTTTGCTTTGACTTTATTTGCTTACCCCGCTTGCTGCAACTGTCCTTTGGGGAAAAATGTTAACCGCTTAGCCGGGAAGGAGAGGATTAAAAGACTAAAGCATAATAAAAGAGGGAGAAATTATAATGAAAAAACTATTTGTCATTTTACCTATCGCCGTTATTATCATCTGCGGAGCGATTTGGCTTTGGAATTATTTGACTTTGCAACAAGAAATGGACTCTGTGATTAACAAAGATTATAGAAATTCCGGTATAGATGTGTCTGTTCATTATGGCAGTTACGTAAATCCAAACGAACTAGTGTATAACTTAACAAACGTAACTGGTTCTAAAAGTCCTTCAGATGTGTTCAGAGTTTTATTACAGTTTGCTGAACAAATCAAAGAAAAAGAGTTTACTGCTATAATGCTTGAGCATAATGGGAAATTGAAATTTATAATTGATGGTAGTTATTTTAATGAACTTGGAAGAGAATATTCTTTTCAGAATCCAGTTTATACAATGCGAACATTTCCATCTAATTTAAAAAATCCTGATGGTACACAAGCCTACTCTAATTGGACAGGTGGCTTATTGGGTGTAGTTAACGAACAATTGGAAGATTTTAACAATTTTCATAAGAGATGGTATATCAATGATTATTAATATGTTAAAACAAAATAATTGAAAGACATGAAATCATATTTAATTGTCCTGTTATTATTCTTATTTGTTTTCTCCTGCTCGGATGGCCCATCAAAAACTGAATTTGAAAAATTAAAATCAGAAAATGAAGCACTAAAAGCTGAATTAGAAGATTGCAAGTATGGTGCAGCCAAATTATATGAGTCTGCGAATCAATACTTCAAAAATAACGACTTTAAATCAGCTAAGGATGCTGTTGATAAATTAATTCAAAAACATCCCTCGTCTCAAGAAGCAACACTTTCAAAATCCCTACTAGAAAAAATCAATTTAGAAATTAAAAGAATTGAAAACGAACAAAGACTGACTGAAGAAAAAGCTAAAAGAGAAAAAGAACTCGAAGTCGCCAGAGCAACTAAAAATATGTTTAAAAAATACAATGAGTTTACAGAAACATATTGGTATCAAGATGCTTCGTCGCCAAGATATGTAAACCGAAATGGTTTCTTCTTAGAATTCGGACGATCTAAATCCGGTTCATTAACAGATTTATATCTTAACATCCAATATTATGCTGAAGATTGGTTGTTCGTTGAATATATGAGTTTTACTATTGATGATTCTCCTTACAAATATTTCCCATCAAAAGTTGAAAGGGACAACGATGGTGGTAAAATATGGGAATGGACTAGGACATCCCTCACTCAAGATACTTATTCAATAGTTTCGGCAATTATCAATTCAAAAACAGCAAAAATTAGATTTAACGGGAGTCAATATTATGATGATAGAGTTATTACTAGCACGGAGAAAAAAGCATTAAAAAATGTTTTGTTAGCTTATGAAGCCTTGGGCGGTAAAATAAATTTTGAAAGTTTTTAATTGAAATTAAATTAAACCCTGCATAAGTTTGTTTTGACTTTATTTGCTTAACCTCACTTACCGCAACTGTCCTTTGGGGAAAAATGTTAACCGATTAACAGGGAAGGAAAGGATGGGATACCAAATCAAAATTTTAAATGATTACACTATTAGGTAGAAATTAATAG
>JACZKK010000031.1 GCA_014860115.1 Ignavibacteriaceae bacterium | reverse complement strand
TTAATTAAGTAAAAAATGTTTTTCATCTAGCCCTATCAATGATAGTTGGTAGGGATTTAATTTTTTGACGATAAATTCTTTTAGACACAAAATATTTCTTGTGCTGAAAACCCCTGTTAAGATTAGCTTGCAGGGGTTTTTGTTTGTTAATTGTAAATCGATACCACTTGACTTTTAAATTAAAATTATCATTTTATTACTATATAATTTTTCTTTTCTCCGATAGAGCAAGATGTACAGAGATATTTTTCCTGAATAACTTGCTGATACTGCACACCCAACTACTCTACCGAAGCAGAAGATTTGGAAATAAATTTTTCAACTTCAATGGAGGCTTCTATGAAATTATTTTTTCTTTTAATCATTTTACCGTTCATGTCATTTAGTACTATCTCCTTTACTCAATACAATAACTGGGAATATAAAACAGCAATGCCAACAGCAAGGACATTTCTAAGTTATACTGTTCTTGATAATAATTTATATGTCATTGGAGGATGTCAATCAACAAATGCAACAAACAAAGTTGAAGCTTATGATCCTTCAAGTGATACCTGGTCAATCTTGAATAACCTGCCTGCTGTCCGATGTTATGCGATGAGTTGTAGCTTCCAAAACAAGATCTATGTTTTTGGCGGAGGTATCGGAATGTGGTCTAACTCTTCTAAAAGTGTTTACGAATTTGATGCGCAGATGGGTAACTGGACTCAGAAATCAGATATGCCTTATGAAATTGGCGGCTCGGGTATAGCAGTTTTGGAAAATTTGATTTATATAATCGGCGGAGCGAATAATTCTACAAGTCAACCAGTGTCAACCGTAATGGCTTATGATCCTGTTAATGAAACGTGGTCTCAAAAGACTGATCTGCCCACAGCAAGGAATATGCTTTCAGCTTGTACTTTCGACGGAAAAATATATGCTTTTGGTGGAACAACAGAAGACTGGGAAAACATTTTCTATAAAGTGGTGGAGGTTTACGATCCTTCTACAAATACCTGGACACAAAGAGCAGATATTCCAACAGGTAGATGGGGATTAGTAACGTGCCTGATTGATGGAAAGATATATGCAATTGGGGGTCGAGCAGGAACTAGCAGTACAATAAATGAAGTTTACGATCCTGTTACGGATAGCTGGCTTATAAAAACTCCTATGCAGCAAGCAAGGACAGGATTAGCTGGTGGGATGATAGAAAATAAAATTTATATTACTGGCGGCCACGAGGGTCCTCCTGTAGTGTTCCTTTCTTCCTGTGAAGAATATGTCCCTGATTTATCGGTTGTAGAAGAGGAATCTGATCTCTTGCCCGAGAAAATTGAACTACTTCAAAACTACCCCAATCCATTTAACCCAAGCACAAAGATCAGTTGGCAGTTGCCAGTGAGCAGTGATGTGACACTTAAAGTATTTGATGTTTTGGGAAATGAGATAGCAACGCTTGTTAACGAGTACAAACCCGTAGGAAGAAATAAAATTGAGTTGAACGCAGCATCATTACCAAGCGGAGCGTATTTCTATCAACTAAAAACAGAAGAATTTATACAAACAAAAAAAATGATATTAGTGAAATAATGATAGAAGTAGAGATACGCGATCGCTTGTCTCTACAAATGAAACGTGAGATAAAAATGTGGAGAAATAAAAACTGTATTTAGCTAAACCTTCGAAGTTATAATATTTCTTTGATAAAGTACTTCGAGGGCTGTGACATAGCATATTAATTAATAGATATCGAGTGCTCAATCGTACTCTTTTTATCCTTGACTGAACACCCTGATAATTTAATCACAAATTAATAGGAGGTTCTTATGAAAACACTAAAGTGTGTAATCGTTCTTCTCACATTCGTGGGACTTTGGCTGACTGGCTGTTCCGATGAGCGGCAGTCACCAATAACTCCCATAGATCAAGGTTCACTGGAAAAGGTAATCATTACCAACTATACATTTAGTCACTATCCAATTGGTCTTACGGGAGAAGGAACTGTAAAATTGGTAGGTGGTAATTGGATTCTCAAGGATGTGGGGGTAATTGAACTTGTTACTTCTTCGGACCCTCTTGGAGGCGGAACTATGATCCATTATTTGAGTGCGAGAATGGATGCAGTTACCGGTGAGGGACCCGTACACGGATCGTTTACACTAACTCCCACAGGAAATGCCGGAGACGGAGTATGGGAAGGTAATTACACAGGATACAGAAGTAAGATGCCCGGTAGTGATACACTATTTGTTCTTCCGTTACAACTAGTGGGACATGGAAGAGGAGGCACTATTGAAGGGTTTCAAATGCAGTGTAATACCACTATAACAGCCTGGGGTACACCACCAGCGGGATGGTATGGTTCGGGTGAAGGTTTTTATAAATCTCACTAACATTAATGTTATTTCTAACCTTCGGGTGAACGTGTCAAATGCTTAACCCGAAGGTTAAAAAAATAAAAACACTTAAAGGCGAAATATGAAAATTTTTATCACTGGCGGTACCGGTTTTATTGGCAAACATACAATTGAGCTGTTGTCCAAAACCAATCATCAGCTAAAGTTGCTAATTAGAAAATCCAGTGAAGCTTCGTTCCT
The DNA here is from genome assembly GCA_014860115.1 of Ignavibacteriaceae bacterium. Lineage (GTDB taxonomy): Bacteria > Bacteroidota > Ignavibacteria > Ignavibacteriales > Ignavibacteriaceae > IGN2. Next base: position 4,246 of record JACZKK010000031.1, on the reverse strand, counting down.
GAATAAACCTAATATAACCTTGGTTGAAGGAGATTTGACAGAACGACAGTCTTTACTGCGTGGTATGGAAGGATGTGATTCATTAATTAATATTGCTGGACTCTATACATTCTGGGAACCAGATAAAAAAATATTCAGCAAGGTAAATATTGAAGGCACCCGGAATGTTATGGAATGTGCTCTGGAATCAGGTATTAAAAAAGTCGTACACCTTAGCACAGCAGGTGTATTTGGTAAACCAATCGAAAGTCCTTTTACCGAAGAGAGTAAGTTTGGACCTGTACAGTATGGTGAGTATTTCCGGACAAAGTTTGAGGGAGAACAAATCGCCTGGGATTTACTTAAGAAAAAAGGATTGCCACTTGTAGTTATCTACCCGGTATGTGTTGTTGGAGAAGGAGACACCAAAGCCAGCGGGAGGTATATACGGGACTTCATTAATCGGAAATTGCCTGCGACAGTATTTAAGAATAGAATTTTCTCGTTCGTAAGTGTGAGGGATGTAGCGAAGGCAATTGTAAATGCACTTGAGAAAGAAAACAATATTGGTGAAAAATATTTGGTAGGAAATTATAGATATACCTGGGGAGAGATTAATAAACTTCTAAGTGAAATATCAAGAGTTCCGCTGCCTAAAATAAATTTACCTGAGTCACTTACAATGATGAACGCATATATTTTAACCGGCTTAGCCAACCTGATTAAAAAACCACCTCTCTGGGGGATGGCTGTTGATCAAATGAAAGTGATGAAGGCAGGTTTTAATGTTGATGGAAGCAAGGCAGGAAGAGAGCTTGGAATAAAATATACACCTATTAGCTTTGCTCTTCAGGAAGCTATTGATTCATTTGCAAAGTGAAAAAACATTTGAACCATTTAATGTGGGATAGTCAATCTTATTGAGACTAAAAATAAATTAATTAAAGAAGGAGGAAGAGATAAAATGAAAAAGTTGTTATTACTAATTTCAACTCTACTGTTGCTTTTACTTTTTACATTTTGTGAACGGCCAGATTACTCATCACAAATAGAACCGATTGTGGACAAGTATATTGAAGCGTGGAATACAGGGAACCATTCCCTCTTCAAAGATGTTGTTGATTCTTCCTTTGAGTTGAGAAAACTTCCTGATTTCAAACCTGTACGAGGAATTAAAAATCTGGAGGAATATTTAATTAGTACACATAATTTTATACCTGACTTTTTGCTTAAAGAAACTGAGAGAATATTCCTGGGCGATACTGCAGTTGTAGTCTGCTGGATTTTTACAGGTACCTACAAAGGAGAAAATGAATTGCCGCCAACTGGTAGTAAAATAGATATTCCCGGTTTTAGTATAATTTATTTTAATAACAATAAACTTACCGGTGAGTGGATTGTATTTAGCGATCTGATGTGGGTTCAGCAACTTGGCTTTAATATTTTACCGCCAACTGGTAAAAATCCGATCAAGAATTAAAATCAGTTTAATTAATTTGGATTAGCTAAAATGTTTGCCGGGATAAGTGGAACTTATTCAGGATAGTTAATTGGTACGTCCAGATGTGCGAAAGTATAACTTGTCGGAAAGTATTAATAACACTCTTAAAATATTTTTTAATCTCGGACATAATATTACTTCAAGATTAATTTCTCTTTATAAACATTAGAGTTAATATGAAACAAAAATATTTATTTGGCTTCCCAAGCTGGGTATTATCAATAGCTGCTGCAATTTTATCATTTATTGTTTTATCTGTCTTTGCTGGCGTTTTAAACTCAGTAATCGGAATTGATAAGAATATTAGCGAAGGAATTAGTTACATTATTTATGGTCTCATTGTCGGCTTAGCTTGTTTCTTTATATGTAAAAGTGATCCTAAAAGTATCTGGTATGTGCCATTGCTTTGCAATCTCGGAGGTATAATTGCTGCCACAGTTGAACCAGGTTTTTGGATCACACCTCTTTGGATTTACATCAGCAGCAGTTGGGTTCTGTCATTGATCGGATCAATATTTGGAACTATTGCCGGGAAGCGTACCGCTATTAAAAATATTTAAGAAAATGAATGCTTTTTTAGAAATGCTTTCATCAGAATGGAACATATTTAACAAGCTACAACTAAGAAATTTTAAAATGATTTTAAGTCTCTGGTAAATACCTCTCTCTCGGAGTAGATGCCGGAGCTGGCCCCTGTCAACTAAGGTTGGCAGGGGTTTTTTTATTTACATACCAGTCTGAAACCATTTCCCGTTTCATTCATCAGATTTCCAACTAATAAAATAAAACTATTAAACTGGTAAAAATGAAACTTGTAGAAAATCTTGATGCAAAAACATTTGAGAAAAAATTGGCAGAAGATAAAGACGCTGTGCTTTTGGATGTTCGCACACCGATGGAAAATCAAATGGTACGCATACCGAATTCAATTTTAATTGATATCAATAATCCGATGTTCGCTCAGGAAGTAGATAAGCTGGATAAAAATAAGAGTTATTATGTTTATTGCCGCAGCGGTAATAGAAGTTATCACGCTGGAAATTATATGCTAAAGATAGGTTTTGAAAAAGTTTATAACCTGGAGCCTGGAATAATCGGCTGGGATGGCGACAAAGAATTTTCTGTTTAACCTAACAATCAGATAAAAGGAATTTAAATGTTTTTTGAACGCATTTATGAAAAAGGATTAGCCCAGGCAAGTTATGTAATCGGATGCCAGGCAACAAAAGAAGCAATCGTTGTCGATCCTAAAAGAGATATTGATACTTATCTTGAAATTGCTGAACGGGAAAACCTCAGAATCACTCACATTGCCGAGACACATATTCACGCAGATTTTTTAAGCGGCTCGCTTGAACTGGCTCACGAAACCGGCGCAAAAATTTATTTGTCAAATGAAGGTGGCAGTGAATGGCAATATCAGTTTGACCACATTGGTTTGAAGTATGGCGATGTTATAAAAATTGGAAACATTAATCTTAGCGTAATGCACACACCGGGACATACTCCTGAACACATATCATTTATTCTGACTGATTTACCAGCCAGCAGCGAACCCTCGATGATCTTTACAGGAGATTTTGTTTTTGTCGGTGATGTTGGCAGACCAGATCTGCTCGAGAAAGCAGTGGGTATCGAAGGAACTATGATAGCAGGTGCAAGACAAATGTTCCAATCATTAAAAAAATTTAAGTCATTACCAGATCATCTTCAAGTTTGGCCTGCACATGGAGCCGGCTCAGCATGCGGTAAAGCTCTTGGCGCTGTTCCGAGTTCAACAGTTGGCTATGAGAAACTTTCTAACTGGGCAATGAAGATTGATGATGAAGAAACTTTTATCCAAACATTGTTGGAAGGACAACCGGAACCACCAAAATATTTTGCAATGATGAAGAAGCTGAATAAACTCGGACCAAAAGTTCTTGGTTCAATTCCTCACCCCGCAAGATTAAGCGTTGCTAAATTTAAAGAAGCGCTTGCCAGTGATTACCAGATAGTTGACACACGCGATAAATTAAGTTTTGCGGGCGGACACATTCCCGGAAGTCTGAATATTCAGGATAATAATTCATTCAGCAACTGGGCCGGCTGGATGCTTGATTATGAAAAGCCCATAATTCTTATTGCACGTGAGCGAAGAGTTGATGCTTTGAACAGGGCGCTCATCAGGATCGGGATAGATAATCTGGAGGGATATGTTTCTGATATTGATAAACTTGAAGCTTCAGGTTTGAATCTGGAAATTCTTAATCAGATAAGTGTTGAAGAATTAAAAGATGATATTTCTGAATATAAAATTATTGATGTCAGAAGTTATACTGAGTTCGATATTTCACACATACCCGGTGCTGTAAATATTCATACGGGCTATTTGAAGAATAATATTGATAAAATTTCTGACGATGAGAAATTAGTTCTTTATTGTACAAGCGGAGACAGATCAGCCATAGGAGCGAGTTATTTATTAAAACTTGGTCATAGAAATATTCATAACCTCAGCGGTGGAATTAATGCGTGGATACAAGCCGGCTGCAAAACTGAAAGAAAATATATAAAGCAATTAGCGGTCGTTGATAAATAGCCAATGAAGAATTCTCAGAAGGAGAGAACTAATCCCTGCAATTATACAAATTAAGGTGTGGGGATTTTTTGTTTTAAAATCCTAATAGAAAGTAAAAGCCTTTTATTTAGAAAGGTGTGCTATAGTTCTGATGTGATTTAGCTTGCTTTAGCAGCAGCGACTACTAATTTTCTTCCGCTGAGTTC
>JACZKK010000030.1 GCA_014860115.1 Ignavibacteriaceae bacterium | reverse complement strand
AATTGAAGTGATGTTATCTTACACAGTCGTCATTCCGGCGAGTAAAGCGAGTCCGGAATCCTTTATGCTAGAATGTTGCGCAGATTCTGGACGAGCCAGAATGACTGTAATTTATTTTACTAGACTCGCATACGCAACCAGTTTATCTTCATCATAATCTACTTTAATTTGTGAATAACTATCGAGAAACTGCGACAATTTATCAAACCCAAACTCTTTGTGATTAAATGTCGGGTGCTGCTTCTTGATCATTATTCCAATTGTGGCAACATTTACTCTGCGGTTTTCTTTCTTCAATAGTGTGATGATACTATTCTCTATCTGTTCACTCACTTTCTTTTGAGGAGATTGCAGCGTTTTTGATTCTTTAGGTTTAATTTTTGCCGGCTGATAATCAATTAATCCATCAGCAACATTCACCAGATCCCGGGAGATTGATCCGGGAATTCCCATTAAAAAAGTTTTTTTGCCAAGTGATCTCAGCTCATTCAACAGTGGAATAAAATCGCGATCTCCAGATACCAGTATTAATGAATCTATATTTTCATTCTGCATAAACAGCTTCATTGCGTGAACACAAATAAACGTGTCGGCACTACTTTTTTCTGTGCGTGATAACGGTGTGAATACCGGTTGGATTCCGCTTGTAAGTAAGCTGTTGATTTGTCCATTGAACCGAACCCAATCACCAAATGCTTGTATTGATGCAATGCCTCCTTTCTTCTCACATAAACCTCTGATAATCATTAGGTCGGGCTCTTCACCAAAATTATTTAGAGAAGAGTAATAGATATTTTCAAAGTCGATAAAAACTGCAATCGTGTTTTGTATTGGTCTTTCAGTTTGATCTTTCACTGGTATGTTCCTTTAAAGGTTTAATGAATTTCCAATTGAAAACTTACCAACAATTGAAGTTTGTTCAAACGCTAAATGTGTAAATAATATTTTTCATATTTTTATATCTATTAGAAAATTTATAATAATATGTCAAACCAAACTCTCTATAAATTTCGAAGTTGGTCGGATCCAATTCATAAACGCTGGCTTACTGAAAGGCAGGTCTATTTTGCATCCCCAGCTCAATTTAATGATCCTTTTGATTGTGCAATTAATTATAGATACGATCTGTTATCGGATACAGAAAAATTTGATAATTACTATAATATGATAAGATTAGATCAGCCAATGCTAAGTGATGAGGAAGTAAAAAAGCATGCTGAAAAATGGTTAAGAGAAGGGTTAATGGAAAAAGAAAGACACTTAGAGATAAACCGAACGATTATAAAAGAAATGATTGATGAACGAGTCGGGGTGTTATCGCTCACTAAAACTAAGATACCGATTCTACTTTGGTCCCATTATTCAAATAACCACCAAGGATTTTGCATAGGTTATGATTGGAAAATATTACGTGCGGATTTTATAAAGAAATACAATGATTATAGAAAAATGGTTTTTGTTGATATCGATGTTATATATTCGAAAAATTACCCTATTATTATTCCAAAAAAGGAAATAACTCCAGATGAATATGTAAAAATACCCTTAAGCACAAAAGCCAGATTTTGGAATTATGAAGAAGAGAAAAGAATTTTATTGCTTGGTGGTGCCAAAGAGTTAACTCAAATCCCACCAGCGGCAATTGTTGAAGTTACACTGGGTTGCAAGATGCCTGATAAGGATCAGAAAGATTTGGGTGAATTCGTAGTTCGCAATTTACCTCATGCTGATCTTTATTTAGCTAAAACTCACGATGAATCATTTGAATTAATATTTAATAAGATTAATTAGTCTTAATGCTTAAATCACCAACTATATCTAAATCTTAATTTTAAATATCTAAAGAACAAGTTGACACAGCTATTTCCAAAATAAAAAATTTTAATCATTATTATATTGTAATACAAAAGAACTAAAATCTTTTAATGAACAAATAACTTTTTCTTCATAAAATTTTTTCCCCTTCATGCAATTTGATAATGCTTTCGATGTCCAGTAAAATGATTGATTTGTCATTAGCAAATTCTATAACCCCTCTTGAAAACCCACCCAAATTTACTAGTATTCCATTCTTAATTTTATTGTGGTTCATCGCACCAAATAATTCTCTAACGATCGAGGGTCCAATTTGACTTTTATGTGCTTTACACTGTACAGCATATGTCAAATTATTTTTAGCTGCAAATATATCTACACCACCATCAGATGAACCTCTCGTTTTTTGTGTTTTAAATCCCTGCTTATTTAACAATTTTTCAAATTCTGTTTCAAATTCCCACCCATTGAGTGAATACCAGTATTCAACTTTCTTTGCCTTAATCTCTCTATTATATTCGGACAATTCCCATTCATAATTGTTGCGCTTTTGAATATATACTTTTCTTGCTTCTTCATAATTTTGAAGTTTGATTATTTCACTTTCAGAAGGTCCTATTTTTAATTTTTCAACTTTCTTTTTTGCCCAGCTTCTATAATTGAAAAAGAATCTTTCAATTAAAACAAAGATCATCCCAAATAGAATAAATGTTACCCAAATAAATGGTATTACTTCATAATGCATATACTTTGAATTTACATATATCAGGGTAAGAAGTACGAGAGAAAATGAAATTAAGAAATAAATATTTCGATTTTTTCTATACTTGGTTTCGAAATGCTTAATGCTCTCATTAAAAATTTTAAATTTAGATAAAATATCATCGTAACTTTTTTCAGTTAAATAAAAATCTTCAAATGATATTTCAATTGGAGGAATAGGAACAGAAGTATTATCAGTGTTAAATAGATTCGGTTGTGCCATTTGAAATTCTTTTATTATTCCCATCAAAAAATATTATTTTATTCATAATTTAAATTTATCTATACAATAAATAATAACCCTCTCCACCTTTCGATGAAGAGGGCTAATGAATTATCAAATGAAAATCACTGAACCTTTACTCTCACACCTTCAGAATGACTTGCGAACTCCGGTGCATACATACATTGGATTGTTGTAATACCGTTTGAGAAATCTCCTTTATGTGTAACCCGCAAAGGATACTCAAACACATGCGTTCCTTTTCTCAGGTAATCCATAAAGAAATTTGTTGCAGCATCACGCGTGTTTTCGTAATACCACAAACCATCCTGGTATTTGAGCTGTGAGAGAACATTTATCGGTTCAAATCCTGCTGCTCGCATATCTTTCATATGAACGAATTCCATATCACGGTCAACACGGATTTCAATTCTTACTTTTACCAGATCACCCGGTTTCAGTTTTGTATCTTCGGTAACCGGAGTAATTTTCTTTCCAGTTGGAGAATCTAATTCTAAGAACAATTGTTTCTTTATCTTCAACGGAGTTTCAGCCGGAGTAATTTTATCAAGCTGTTCGTAATACTGCCAGTAGAGAGAACCCCATGCAACAACATTATTATTATTAGTTACGGTTACTTCTCCCATTTCAGGAGTTATCTCTTCACCTTTCCAGGAAGTTTTGAAATATCCTGTTCCCGCTTCAATATGGATTTTGGGATTGTTAAGGAGATCAAGCATCTGTCCACCAATTTTTATATCCGGCATTTTTGTATCTGCAAGCCAATCGCTTCCTCTCAATAGAAGTGAATAACAAGCTTCAGCAGTTGCTTTAGTTGTTTTCCAATCCTGAACCTGTTTTTGTTTCAGCAGCCAGATTTTCATTTCATCAACTGACTTCTGATCTTTTGTAATTTCATCAACAGCTTCAATCAGCAGTGCTTGAGTTTCAATCGGTGCCTGATACCAATACCATCCCCATTCTTCTTTAAAATACATTCCCATTTCATCGTTGAACACAGCATTTTCAATTATCGATTTGATTATATCTTTTGCAGTCTTCGCATCATACATTCTGTAAAGTGCAAGTGCAATCATTCCCTGCATATACTTATTGTTGCTCAGCCAATACTTCTGTGCCTGTCCTTTCCAATAATCAAATGCTTCTTTGTATTTATCATCGACAGGAATATCGAGATAGTAGCTTCTTCCGTAAAGATATTGTGCCTGTATGTAACTGATATTCTTTTTATCAAGCGTTCCATGTTTCTTTATCCACTCGTAATCTTCATACATTCTTACGTCTGTGTAGATGACTGCTTTCTGCAGCATTTCCCACGTTGTTGCATTTTCACGAATATCTTTTATTCCAAGCCGTTCAAGATGACCCATTCCAACAACAATATATTGAGTGATGAAACGGTTTTCAGGAAGTCCCGGGAACCAAGGCCAGCCGCCGTTTGAGTATTGCATTTCCTGCATTTTCTTTTCCGCACGTTCAAGTTCGCCAGCCATTTTTACAAGATCAAACAGAAGTCCGACTCTTCGTTTTCTTTCACTTTCATCCTGAGCATCGAGAACCCACGGAGTTTCTTCAAGCAATGCATACTTCAATTCCTGGTTCTTTTCAAGATTTGAAAGCAACGCATCTTTATCAACTTCTTTCCAGCTATCGAATACTTTTTTGATTTTCGGACTTGAGTTAGCAATATGAGTTGCGATGCTGTTTGCATAAAATCTGTTGAACACCTGCTCAATACATTCGTACGGATATTCCATCATATAAGGCAAAGCCTGAATTGCATACCACGCTGGATTTGCAGTGAACTCGAGAGTGAGATTATAATTCTGCAAAGTAGTTGAATTATTTTCCATCAGCTTTTTAAGAATGAATGTCTTCGTCTGGTTTCCTCGTACAGGAAGCGGAAGTGTTTCGGTAACAAGCATTCTGTTAATCAATATCGGAAGAGCATTCTCCTCACCATCAGAATGTTTTCCTGAAGTTGCAATTACTCGATAAACAATTGCATCAACTTTACCGAGAGGAACTTTCAGTCTCCAGCTCAAACCTTCGCTCATTCCTTTTTCAGCAGAGAATGATTTTACGTTATCAGTATTTTCAAAAAGTGCATCGACCGGTTTCATAGTGAATGCATCAAACAACTGCAGAGTAGCAGAACCAGTTATTGAACTATCCGAAAGGTTGCTGACTTTTGCTGTAAAATAAATTTCATCGCCTTCTCTTAAAAACCTCGGAGGATTCGGCATTATCATCAGATCTTTCTGAGTTACGGTTTCATTGTAAACTATTGCACTCTTTAAATCTTTTGTCAAAGCAAAGCCCATAAATTTCCAGCGGGTTAATGCTTCGGGAACGGTGAATGAAATTATTATTTCACCTTTCTCATTTGTTCTTAACTCAGGATAGAAGAATGCAGTTTCATTCAGGTTTTTTCTGAGTGGAATTCCCTCGAAGGATTGTTCTGGTTGAGAAGTTGGTATAACACCTTGTAATTCATTTCCATCTTTCTGGCTTTTCCCATCTGTCTCTTTCTTTTTCACACCAGCGGATTCAGTTTCTGCAACCATATTTCCTGATTGTAATGAAAGCTCATCACTTACAGCAGATTTGGGCATCATATCATATCTGCCACCTCTTGTATCCATCAAGTAACCATACCCATAAAAATAAAATCCGAAGTTGTTGATGTATGAATAATACATATATGGTCTGTTCACATACTGGTTCCATCCTTCGTTATAGAAATTCGAACTGATACTTCGAAAATTGTTATCAGTCGTCCAGTTATATCTTGAGTAGAAATATGGATGGACATTAAATCCCCAGTAATTTGCTGCGAATACATCCAACGAAGCATCATACATTGAAGCAAGAAGTTCTGCTGCAACTGCATCACCGTTTGGTCCGGAAATTTTCAGTTTCCATTCCTCGCTAGAACCGGGAAGCAGTTTGCTGCGAAATGTTTCAAATGAAATATTAAGCTGCTTGTTTGTCCACGGAACGGAAATAACTTTTGTAATAATTTTCGGTTCATTATTTACGATTGATGAAATATGAACTACAAGATTTCCACGATGTTCTTCTTTAACAGGGATTTCAATTTTCTTTTGTTCATTATCAAGTTCAATCCATTCTTTCCTGATTATCTTTCCATCATACTCTAATTCAAAAAGTGCTTTTACATTTTTTTCTGCTGAACCGATGTATAGAGTCACTGTCTCTCCGGGTTCATAACTTTTTTCATTCATATAAACCCAGCTTGATTCGTTCAAAGGAGTTTTGTCAGATTCAGGATCGAACAAAGTGAAATATTTTATCAGCTCAACGGGAGTTCCGTTTTTATCTTTTGTTTTAAGAATGAGGACATACTTTCCGGGCTGCCATTCAGGTAGATCTTTAAAGGTTATATAAGAACTGTCAACTGTGGTAAAGCTGGTCGTGAATTCTTTTCTTTCTTTTTCCCAGTTGAAATATTCATTCTCTTCGTCGTAAATATCATTTGTAAAATTTTTATAGAATTCTTCTCTGGTCATAAGAAATTTATCCGGCTTAGTCCACAATCTGTTTCTGAAAATTCTATCAGGATTTTTCAAACGATAAACTTCAATTGAAATTGGTGCAGGCTCAAACTGACCATTCAAATTTGTTGTCGAAACCTGGTAACGAACTATTGAATCACTTTTTATTATTTCAGGAAGATTAATGTCTGCAACCAATGCAACATAACCAGCACTCACATAAGTTTGTGCAGAATGAGTTTCTCCTGTTACATCGATTACATCGGCATAAACAGTATAGCTGAAAACCGGTTTTGTTTCTTTCAGCATTGAAAGATCGGGAACCAAATCAAACTCAACTTTGAATTTTCCTTCTTTATCAGTGCTTGTAACTCCGTTCGTGATTTCCATTTCATTGTATCTTCCCCAGAACCAGTTGTAATACCATCTCCATCTGTAATCGTAATATGGAAAGTAAACAGTCCGCACAACTCTGTATTTCACATCAACATCATTCAGATTGGCACCGGAATAAGTTTTTGCAAATCCCTCAACTGTGACTTTATCATTTAACGAATAGCTTCCTTTTACCGGCTCGAATTTCACTTCAAATTTTGGACGCTTGTATTCTTCAACTCTGAAGTATTGAGAACCGTTCTCGTTGGAGATCATATACTGCCCGCCAATCTTTCCAAACGGAATTGTAAACTTCCCGTTGAATGTTCCATATTCGTTTGTTGTGAAAGTCGCATCGGTTATCTTCTGATAGTTGGCATCCAAAAAAGTAACAGTTGTGGTTTGGTTAGTAATTACTTTATGATCTTTTTTACCATCGGTATTAATCATCAATCCCTTGAAGTAAACAATTTGTCCTGGTCTGTAAATTGCTCTGTCGAGATAAAAGAAAGTGGTGTTTCGTTTTTCAATTCTTTCCTGGTAATTGTAAGAATAAAAATTCTGCGATTCGAACTTGTCTTTGCCATTTATGAAAACAACTTTGTAGGTGTTATACTGATTATCATCTTTCTTAAACTCAAATCCGCCATCACCATCTGTTTTCCCGGTTTTTAGTTTGAAGAACTGATATTCTCTTTCGTCGGGAACATATTTTTGTCCATACACTTCAACGTTAATATTTGAATAAGGATTGCCTGATTTTCTATCAAGTGCATAAAACAAAACTTTGTTCTCACCGGTTTCTTTCCTGATGTAACTGATATTTGTAATCCATGTTCTGCTGTAACCAACTGCATTTTTTACATAAGAGAATTCAGAATCTGTTCCGACAAGTATCAGATATTGACCAAAACCTAATACCGGCATTTTTATTTCAACGCTGTGCTGCTGATAATCTTTATCATCAGGTAGATCAACTGACCATTCCTGTATTGGTTTTTGTGAAGCATACCGTTGATAGAGCTTTTGTTGATCCAACCGGTTTTTTGTTTGATCGAATGATTCCTGCCAGGGAATTATTCTCAAATAAATTTTCTTTACATTCTTGTAGGTAATTAAAGAACGGAATGGTTGATCAGGAAGATTTCCATACTCAGTTTGAACACTTAAACTTTTCTGAAGTATTGTATTCTGAAGCCATCTGCATTCACCCGCACCAAAAGTATCGGGATATTTTTCTATTGTCGAATTACAAATCTCAAGTGCTTTTTTAATTTCCCATTTGTAATTATCTGAACCGTTCGGATCGTATTTCGCACCTTCATTATAATGATATTGTGCAATATTGAATGAAATGAGAGAAGAATAAGGAACATCCTTGAATTGATTTTCCATTTCTACAATTGCATTGAGATACAAACTGTCTTTTAGAGAATTTACACTTTCACTTCTAACAAAGTTCAATCGTGCAAGATCAACATCTATCAATGCATCTTTTTCTTTATCATCGAGATGGAAAGCAATTAACTGCTGGTAAAGCTGAATTGCATAAAATTTAAGTGAGAGTGAATCTTTTGTTGTATAATTTATTTCAACAAAATCATCTGCAGGGTAAAAATCTTCTTCGCTTTTTAATTCAAACTTGTAAACAGGCTGGGTAACAGATGCTTCATCATTAACAAAAAAAGCAAGTGCCTGGTGTGCAAGCAAGTCATACAATGTCGGACGGAGATAAGTATGCTCAGTATTACCATAGACAAGAATATCTTCAAACTCTTTCAGCGGAATTTTTTTTAGCTTGTCACTCTGTTCAAGTGATGCCTGATAATATTTCACAATCTCTCTGATCAGTCTCGGAAGATCCCACGTTTGAAAATCCTCATTATCAAAATTCACCGTTTCGGTTCTTTGCTGAAATCTCCATCTGTTGTTCTGATAATATTGCCAGTAAACGTTTGCAAGAATTGATTCGAGAATTGCATTTGCAGGAAATGATGCTGTATCTATTTCTGCTTTCACATCTTGAACGATTTTAACGTGGCTGTCTTCTTCAATGTAGTTGCCATATTTCAATTTATAAAAAACAGATTTGATGAACTGAGGTTGGTTGTTATCCTTTTTCGCAGCTTTATAAATTTCTTCAACAACTTCCAGTGCTGAACGGGTAAGTCCTTGCTGTTCGAGCGAATCAACAGTTTTCCAGGCAGATTTGTAATCATCTTTAAATTGATAAGTGAATTCATCATCAGAATCAAACATATTAACTCCCGGGATTAAGCTTGAAAAAGCAAGTAATAGAAAAGTTAATGGAAAGACAAGCAATAGAAGATATCTGTTTTTCATCGCGGTTACCTTTAATTTTTTCATAATTATAATACTCCCAATTCAATTAATTTAACTGGTAGTTTTACTTACAGGAAGTCATTAGGTTCCTGAAATTATTTTATTGTTGAAAGAAATTTAATGATAAGAGAAGTGAAATGAGACAGATTTGGCGTAAAGATTAGTTTATTGTTATTCTTTGTGGCTTGGTACACTAGTGGCAAAAAAAATTGTGTCGCCACGAAGACTAAAAGACACCAAGTTGCAATGAAAATTATTGGTTCTGGTGGGTCAGTTTTTCGAACATCTCAATATCAGTCGAAGTTGTAATCTTAAAGTTGAGCATTGAGCCTTCAACAATATTTATATCAAAACCGAGTGCTTTAACAAGCATTGATTCATCAGTTCCAATAAAATTTTTTTCATAAGCTTTCTTCATTGCTTTCATCAAATCACCGTACTTAAAAATCTGTGGAGTCTGCACATAGTAGATTTCTGATCGGTCAACATATTCTTTTACAATATGACCTCCTTTTAAAAGAGTATCTCTTGCTTTCAGACAGACAAGTGCATTTCCTTTTTCTTTTGCTGTGTTTATTGCTTTGGTTAAAATATCATTGGGAAGTAATGGTCGTGCTGCATCGTGGACAGCAACTAAATCATCATCATTCACTTTAATTGCTTTAAGTGAATTGTAAACAGAATCCTGTCTTTCTATTCCGCCTTCAACAATTTTAGAAATTTTGGTGAGGTGAAATTTCTGTTTAATCTCTTCAAGTAATGAAAAATATTCTGGCTCAGCAGAAATGATTATTTCATCAACAAGATTATTCTTCTGGAATACTTCTATTGCGTATGCTATCAATTCCTTGCCCTGGAATTTGAGGTACTGCTTTGGTGTTTCAGTACCTCCCCTTTTTCCTTTTCCTCCGGCAGGAATGATTGCAAATACTCTCACGTAAAAAATCCGCCCGATTGATTGATTGTTTGATTGAATGATTGAAGAGAATTACGGTAGTATATTCGACTTATTACTTTCATATAGTTTTCACTCAATCAATCTGTCAATTATCGAATCATTCAATCAAATTATTAACATTGCATCGCCGTAACTGAGAAATCGATATTTTTCTTTCAGAGCTTTTTTATATCCTTTAAGCACCAGGTCGTTGCCAGCAAATGCAGATACGAGCATTAACAATGTTGATTCCGGAACATGAAAATTTGTAATAAGTTTTTTGGTAATCTTAAAATCGTAAGGAGGATAAATAAATTTATCTGTCCAGCCGCGGTTTTGTTTTACAAAGCCGTCCGCAGTCGTGCTTGTTTCAAGTGCACGGCAGGCACTTGTACCGACCACAAAAATATTATGCTTGTCATGCATAGCTTTGTTAATTATCTCAGCAGACTTAGTCGGAATCTCGAAGAACTCCGAATCCATTTTATGCTTGGTCAAATCTTCCACTTCCACAGGTCTGAAAGTGCCGAGTCCGATATGCAAAACAACCGGAACAATTGTAACACCCTTCTTCTGAATTTTTTGCAGAAGCTGTTTTGTAAAATGAAGCCCTGCAGTTGGAGCTGCAACTGCGCCATCAACTCTTGCAAAGACTGTCTGATAGTCTTCCTTATCCGACGCCTCTGCTTCTCTTTTGATGTATGGAGGAAGAGGAGTCTGTCCGATTTTTTCCACAGCTTTAAAAATATTTCCCGACTGGTTAAACCTGATAGTTCTTCCGCGGGAAGTTGTGTTATCAATTACTTCACACCAAAGCTTATCATTAAAATATATTTTGTTTCCTATTCTTACTTTTCTTGCGGGGTCTACAATCACATCCCAGATACCATCTTCTGAGTTAAGTTCTCTCAAAAGGAAGACCTCAATTTTAGCGTGAGTCTTTTCCTTTTTTCCGAATAACCTTGCCTGGAATACACGGGTTTCGTTCACAACCAGAATATCACCCTTGGACATGTAGTCAACTACATGAGTGAAACGTTTTGATTCCATCTCCTGTGTTTCTCTGTTTAAGACCAGCAGTTTTGATTTATCCCTTGGTGAGACGGGATATTTTGCAATTGATGTTTTGGGCAGATTGTAACTGAAATCTGAAAGCTTCATCCTTCTTTATCCTTTATAATTATTTTTACTAACAGGGCGTCTTTAGACCATTATGCTTTGGGTTGTCATTCCCACGAAAGCCTGCCTGACGGCAAGGCGGTGGGAATCCATTCTTTATTTGTGACTGGATTCCTGTTTTCACAGGAATGACGTGAATACCGTCATTAAGAACAATCCTATCTTATATTTATTTCTTTTTCTTTGAAGCCGACTTCTTCAACTTCTTTTCATTTATAACTGCTCGTGCAGCAGCGAGTCTTGCTATCGGAACTCTGAACGGAGAACAACTTACATAATCGAGTCCGGTTCTGTGGCAGAATTCAACCGAAGAAGGTTCACCGCCGTGTTCACCGCAGATACCGACTTTCAAATCTTTGCGGACTGATCTTCCTTTTCTTGTTCCCATTTCAACAAGTTGACCCACACCTGTCTGATCGAGAGCCTCAAACGGATCAGACGGCAAAATATCATTCTGAACATATAAGGGAAGGAATTTACCCGCATCATCTCTTGATAATCCAAACGTAGTTTGAGTAAGATCATTTGTACCGTAGCTGAAAAACTCTGCTCTGTGAGCAATTTCATCTGCTGTCAATGCAGCTCTCGGCAATTCTATCATGGTTCCAACGAGATAACTGATCTTCTTTCCTTTTTCATTCATTACATCTTTAGCAACACGTCTAACAATATCTTCCTGAAGAATGAATTCGTTAACGTGTCCAACTAATGGAATCATGATCTCAGGCTTAACTTGAATTCCTTTTTTTGCAACATTAACTGCTGCTTCAATTACTGCCCTTGCCTGCATCTCGGTAATTTCAGGGAAAACTACTCCGAGTCTGCATCCTCTGAAACCCAGCATAGGATTGAACTCATGAAGACTTTCAATCTTTGCTTTTAGTTTTGAAACTTCTATTCTTAGTTCATTTGCCAGTTCTGCAATTTCCTTTTCTGAATGAGGAAGAAATTCGTGCAGCGGTGGATCAAGTGTTCTGATAGTAACAGGTCTTCCTTTCATTGCTTCGAATATACCTTCAAAGTCCTCTCTCTGTAATGGAAGAAGTTCAGCCAGAGCAGCTTTTCTATCTTCAACGGTATCAGAAACGATCATTTTTCTGACTGAAGTTATTCTGTCACCGCCAAAGAACATATGTTCAGTCCTGCAAAGACCAATTCCTTCAGCACCAAATGCAATTGCATTTTTCGCCTGGTCCGGCTGGTCAGCATTTGTTCTTACTTTCATTCTTCTGATTTCGTCTGCCCATTTCATCAGGCTAGAGTAAGTCTGATAAACTGATGATTCTTTCGGCTGCATAGTCTGCGAGATGAGAACCTGAATTACTTCAGATGGTTTTGTTTCAAGTTTTCCTTTTATAACTTCACCGGTCGAGCCATCAATTGAAATGTAATCACCCTCGCGAACTATATCGTTTTTACCTTCAACACCGATTGTTCTTTCCTTATAATTAATTTTTAAAGCACCGCAGCCGGCAACACAAACTTTACCCATTTGTCTTGCAACCAAGGCTGCGTGAGATGTCATTCCGCCACGCGCAGTTAAAATACCTTCCGAAGCATTCATCCCTTTAATATCTTCAGGAGAAGTTTCAATCCTGACAAGAATTACCGGTTCACCCTTTGCCGCCATCTCTTCAGCATCCTGTGCACTTAAAGCAACTTTACCAGAAGCAGCACCCGGACCTGCATTCAAGCCTTTAGCAAGAAGTTTTCCTTCTGAGATTGCTTTGTTCTTTTCTTTTAGATCAAAGATTGGTCTAAGTAATTGATTCAACTGGTTAGGCTCTATTCGACTGATCGCATCTTCTTTAGAAATTAATTTTTCCTTTACCATATCAACGGCCATCCTTATAGCGGCGAATCCCGTTCTCTTTCCAACACGGCATTGAAGCATCCATAGCTTGCCCTGCTGAATTGTGAATTCGATATCCATCATTTCTTTATAATGTTTCTCCAGAATTTTTCTGAAGCCATCTAGCTGTTTGTAAATTTTCGGATCTTCTTTTTTTAATTCAGATATCGGATGAGGAGTTCTTGTTCCTGCAACAACATCTTCTCCTTGTGCATTAAACAAATACTCACCATAAAA
Source organism: Ignavibacteriaceae bacterium (assembly GCA_014860115.1). Classification (GTDB taxonomy): domain Bacteria; phylum Bacteroidota; class Ignavibacteria; order Ignavibacteriales; family Ignavibacteriaceae; genus IGN2. The sequence goes on along the minus strand of JACZKK010000030.1, from coordinate 33,222 downwards.
AATATTTTCTCCACTTGCAGGATCGCGGGTAAACGCAACACCGGTACCGGAATCTTCACCCATGTTTCCGAATACCATTGATTGAACATTTACTGCTGTTCCCCAATCTGCAGGAATGTTATTTAGTTTTCTGTAAACGATTGCTCTTTCATTCATCCATGAACCAAAAACGGCACTGACTGCACCCCAAAGCTGATCCATCGGATCTGATGGGAAGTCGTGACCTGTTTTTTCTCTGATCGCAATTTTAAATTCTTCAACTAATTCTCTTAAGTGATCTGCTGTTAATTCCGTGTCTAATCTGAATCCATGCTGATGCTTTTTCTGATCAAGAATCACTTCAAAAGGATCTTCATCGTGTTTGTCAACTGGTTTCAAACCAAGAACCACATCGCCATACATCTGAACAAATCTTCTGTACGAATCATAAGCAAATCTAGGGTTATTCGTTTTCCTGATTAAGGCTTGAACAGTTTCATCATTAAGACCAAGATTTAGAATTGTATCCATCATTCCCGGCATGGATGCACGGGCACCGCTTCTTACTGAAAGCAGCAACGGATTTTCAGAATCGCCAAACTTTGCACCCATTTCCTTTTCCACTTTATTAAGTGCAGCAAGAACCTGTGCTTTTAATTCTTTTGGATATTTTTCTTTGTTATCATAATAGTAGGTACAAACCTCAGTAGTTATAGTAAAACCTGCAGGAACTGGCAACGAAATATTTACCATTTCTGCAAGATTAGCGCCTTTGCCTCCAAGTAGTGATTTCATCTCCGCTTTTCCTTCGGCTTTCTTTCCTCCGAAAAAGTATACATATTTTCTGGGCATTTTTATATTTCCTCCGAAATTAGATTATTTATTGAAATATGTGCTAAATAGAAAATTTTCAGACCCCAAAGATAAAGCCTTTAAAGGCTTCTTCATCATCTAAAGAGAATTTTATTTTTAAATAATAGATGTCGATGTCATCCATCTCACGTGCAAATTTGGTCAGTTTGACGGCATCCTTCTCAGTTGTTACCACGGAATGTGAATTTGTTGAATAAAAGAGCTGTCTTATCCTTTGAACATCTGTGTAAGTGTATTTTTTATGATCCTTGAAAATCAGCTTGTTTTGGGTATCAACTTTTGTTTGCCTTAAAATATTAAGAAACGAAAAAGGGGTTGCAATTCCAGAAACCACAAGACTTTTCTGACCTTGAAATTCTTCAAGACTCAGTTCAGTAATGTGTTTTAAATCATAGAAGCTGAGAGCTTTGTAATAACCAGTGAAAATCTGTTTCCTCTCGAAATATTTTCTGAGATTTTCAGGTACTTCTTTCTTTTCCATAAATTTCCTGTTGATGATTACCGCACTTGCTCTTTTGATCGAACTGAATGGTTCTCTCATCACTCCTGTTGGGAGAAGATTATTAATGAAGAAATGATCTTCAGTTAAAAACCGCTGATCGATAACAATCAAATCAACATCCCGTTTGATCCAGCGATGCTGGAATGCATCATCCAGAACAATTGTGCTTACACCGGTATCAATTATTAATCTTTCTGCCCCCTTAACTCTGTTTTCAGAAACTGCTGCAGGAACAGAACAATCAAGTACAGTATGATAAATTTCATCTCCCGACTCTTCTACTGTACTCTGAAATTTATTGCCATCATAAACAAGAACATATCCTTTTGACTTTCTTCCATATCCTCTGCTTAAAACTCCAACCTTATATCCTTCCTGCATCAATAAACTTGTAAGATAAATGGTAACGGGAGTTTTACCTGATCCGCCAAAGGTTATGTTGCCCACAGAAAACACTTTTGCATTAACCGATCGGTTTTTAAAAATATTTTTATCGAACAGAAAATTGCGCATCAAGATTATGAATGCATAAACAGGAATAAAAGGATATAATATGATTTTTAGAAAATTCATTTTAAATTAAGATTAAATATCTGTGCCTTCTGCTGAAGCTTATTCAACTCTTCATTGCATTTAGAAATAATAGCAGAAGTTTCTTCATAAGTGAGATTGTTATCAACATAAATCGGATCTGAATAAACTACCTTCGCAGTTGTGAAGAAATATGGTATTTCAAATTTGTCCCAGTTGCTTAATATTTTTTTTCGTTTGAAAGCAACACCTGTAAGCACCACTGGAATATGTGTTTTCTTTGCCGTAACCACTGCACCTGCTTTAAATTTATGCCTCGGTCCTCTTGGGCCATCAGGAGTAATGGCGATTGAATATTTATTCCGTGCATAATCAACCATAATCCCGAGTGCAACATCACCACCAGTACTGCTGGAACCTCGAACAACCTGGTATTTCCATTTTTTCAATACCTTTGCAAGAAGATCACCGTCTCTACTTTTGCTTGTTAAGGCAGCAAAGTTTGGAGCTCCGTGCAAATACCATGGCAGCAGCATAGTCCCGTGCCAAAATGCTAAAACATAATTTTGATTTTTTGAGTAGAGATTTTCAATGACTGTAAAATTCTCTTTTTCAATTTTTAAACTTTTACAAAGAGCTGTTATTCCATAATACAGGAAGTGATCTCCTAAAAATCTGAGAATGTTTTGTTTAGATTTTTTCAGACTCATTAAGAATTTCCCAAATTGATCTTGCAGCTCTGTTAGAAGCTCCTTCGCTGCCAAGTTTTTCTTTGACACTTCCAAGTTTATGTTTCATAATTTCGTAAGATTTCTCATCAGACAAAATTTTTGAAGCTCTACCAAAAATATTTACCGAGTTTGCTTCGTTCTGAATTAATTCCGGTACGACCATTTCATCAAGTAAAATATTAACCATTCCAATCCTATCCAGTTTCACAAGCTGCTTTCCAATCATATATGTAAGCGGATTAGTTTTATAAACTACCATCATCGGCAAAGCGAAATATCCTGCTTCAAGTGTTGAAGTTCCTGACTTTATGATACCAAAATGCGAGTAATTCATCAATTCATAATTATGATCTTCAATAGTTATGAATTTTCCTGAATTATTATCCTGTTGAAGATATTTCTCGTCAATATTTTTTGAGCGAGCAACAACAACCTGCAAATTAAATTGAAATGCAAGCTTATCTGCGGCCTTTATCACTTCAGGGAAAATTTCTTTTACTTCCTGCTTGCGGCTTCCCGGCATCACCAAAAGGATTTCCTTTTCTTTTTCAAGATTAAATTTTGAGAAGAACTCATCCCTGCTTAAAAATTTGTGTTGACTAATTCGTTCAACTAAAGGATGACCAACATATTCAACGTTAACGCTTTCCTTCCGATAAAACTCTACTTCAAAAGGAAAGACGACGAGCATTTTGTCAACAAGCTTCCTGACTTTTTTTACTCTTCCCTTTGCCCATGCCCATAACTGAGGTGAGACATAATAAATAATTTTTACTCCAAGCGGTTTTAATTTTTTTGCAATGCTGAGATTAAAGCCGGGGTAATCAATAAGTACTACACAATTAATTTCCTCTTTCTTTATTACATCAATGAGCTTTTTCTGAACCTTTCGGATGAATGGTATATGCTTTACCACTTCAACAAATCCGAGAAAAGCCATTTTATCGGTATGATAAATCAGATCCATACCTTCAGAACGCATTCGATCACCACCGATACCAGTTATCTTTAAATCAGGTTTGAGAGATTTTAGTTCCCTTATCAATGATGCACCGATCAAATCACCTGAAACCTCGCCGGTAATAATCATCAGTTTATTTTTTGAAGCGCTCAAGGCTATCAGCTCCTGATAAGCCAGAGAATAATCAGCAGCAGTGAAATACCAAAAAACGCCTGAAGACTTCTTTTCTCGGAGCGAAATCCTGCTTTTGGATTACGAGGAGGTTGAACAATAATTGAATTTTTATAAGGGAAAAGTCTTGGTAAAAATGCGGGGACGTTTTTGCAGTAATCCCTATAGTCATCTTTAAATTTTTCCAGGAGATATTTTTCTTCTTCCCTGACTATAAAATAGTACTGAACAAGAAAGAATAAAATTGCAACTATCTGCAGATAAGGAAACAATGCAAACGACATAATTCCGAGACCGAGATAAAGCATTATGTTACCGACATATAGCGGATTGCGGACATAAGCAAAAGGTCCGCTGATGATCAGGAATGTTCCTCCGACTCCGCCTGTTGTTCTTGTTTCGCTTCCTGCCCAGCTTACTCCCCAAAATCTTATCAACTCGCCAATCAAAGCAACGGCAAAACCAATTAATAATGTCAGTGGAGTTGATTTCTGAAAAATCAACATCAAAATAAGAAACGGAATTGGAGTATAGCTTCTATACTTAAATGCGATGGATGAAATGTTGTTCATTAATTATTTGAAATCTATTTAAAATAATTTATTATTCGATTGTAAACGCTTCGCGCCTTTTTAGCTCAGCCTGATGTCTCTTCTTCAGCCTTTTCTTTGATAGAAGCTCATTCATTCGTAAAATCACATCATCAAAATTCTTGAAGCGGAAATATGTAATCCTTTGAACTTCACAATACTTCAAGAGATCATCCTTGGCAAAAATGAAATCCACGTACTGGATTGCATCAATATCTGAATTACCGTCACCGATGAAAATTGTAAATTCATCTTCGTCGCTGTTTTCAATAATATGATTTCTCTTACAATTTGCTGAACTTCTGCAATCAGCATTGTAATAAGGGAATGAAGGAATCAGCTTTCCGTCATCGTTCAGAATTAATTTGTTGCTGAATACATTCAGATGACTAAGGTTTTCTCTCTTCAGAATTTTTTCTAAATAGTAATCGAAGCCATCACTCAAAACAAATAATTGAAATCTGTTATTTTCACAGTATTCAACAAAATGATGCAGTGTTGGTTCGATTTCCTGGGAAAGAATAAAGTTATCAAATTCATTTTTATCTTTTATCAATGCAGACCCGCACAAACTCTCCCAGCATTCTCTTGAAGATATTTTATCAGTCAGCAGATCTTTAACTATTTTCTTTACGATATTTTCGTCGAGAATTTTTGTAAATATTTCTTCTCCAACATCATTCTTTGTAATCGTTCCATCGAAGTCTAAAAATATTTTAAATTGCTTTTCTGCCAATGGATTTAACAACGGATTAAATTTTTGAAATGATGAGCTGAACTATTGTATTTTAATCTGCTAACTACGCAACAACCTTTATGTCTTCATTAAAATGGACACTTACTAATTTGGAAACCCCCTCTTCCTGCATCGTAACTCCGTATAGAGTTTCTGCTGCTTCCATCGTTCTCTTGTTATGAGTAACAACAATGAACTGAGTATTCAGACTGAACTCCTTAATCAATCTTGTAAACCTGTCAATATTTGCATCATCAAGTGGTGCATCAATTTCATCAAGAATACAGAACGGACTCGGTTTAACCAGGTAAATTGCAAACAACAATGCGATTGCCGTTAAAGTTTTTTCCCCTCCCGATAATAGTTCAATAGAAGTAGGACGTTTGCCTTTAGGCTTTGCGATTATCTCTATCTTTCCTTCCAGAGGGTCGGCTCCTTCTTCCAATCTTAAATCTGCTTCATCACCCGGGTCAAACAAAGACCTGAATACTCTAATAAAATTTTCTCTGATCTGGTTAAATGTCTCTGCAAATTTTGATTGAGCCGTTAGATTTATTTCTTCAATTGTCTTGACGATATCTTTTTCAGATTCAACAAGATCATCACGCTGCTTATTAAGAAATTCAAGCCTGTCTCTCTCCTCTTCAAATTCAGAATAAGCAAGTAAATTTATCGGGCCAAGATTCCGGATTTTCTGTCTCAGGTCGTGAACTTCTGCTTTATGAGTTTCAAAATCGAATGACTCATTATCATCAAATTTCTTTCGTTCAATTTTTAGAGAATATTCTTCGTTTATATGTTCAATCAAACCATTCTTTTTAATTTCATATTCGGTAAGCTTTATTTCAAGATCCCTGTTAGCATCAAGTATACTATCTTTTTCTGTTCTTATTTCATTTATAGCTGCTTCAATTGAAGAGCCTTCCGACTTTAATAGTTCATAATCTTTCTCAACCTTTTCAAGCTCTTCTACAGAATATTTCTTTGCATTTTCCAATTCACCAACTTCAGACTCATGCTTCTCTATCTGATTATCAATTTCAGAAACTTCTTTTCGGGCAAACTCTATATCATCTTTTCTGGAAATTATGGAGTTATTAATATTCTGAATATTCTCTTCTGACCGGGTTATTGTATTCTGAAGGTTTCGTGCCTCACCAAGTTTTCTTTCCAGCCCAACCTTAATTTCATTTTTTTCAGCTATTAACTGGTTAAAATGAACCTCGGCATTTTTGTTTTCATCTTCAAGAGTCTGCAACTGCGATTCGGCAAGTGACTTTTGCTTTTGAAGTTCAGATAACTGTTCGCCGATCAAAATTTTATCATTATCCAGCTTGTTTGATTCTGCCGCTACATCCTTTATGAGATGATGCGTTTTTTCTGTTTCATCATTTGCTTTTTTCTTCTCATATTCAAACTGTGATATTTGCTTATCAATATTAGCAAGATCATTTACAAGCATTCTGCCCTGGTCAGAGAGAACTTTTAGATCAATTTTGCTGATTGATGTTTCATATTCAGATATTTTTTTAGAAAGTTCGTTAAGTTCATTCTGCTTAAGTGGAATTTCTTTTTTGATCTCCAGCAGAAGCTGTCTTTTACCGAATAATGATTCATCAGCCACAGGTGAACCGCTTTCAATCAATCCTGTTCCTTCGGCCAGATCACCATCTAAAGTAACAAATCTGAAATCCGAAAATTTTTGAGAAAGTAAAATGGCGGAATCCAAATCGTTTACAATTGCAGTATTGTTTAAAAGTTTATTGAAGAAATTTTCCCAATTACCTTCTGCCTGCACTGCTGATGATGCCCAGGATTTGAAAGCGCTGTGAGCCTCAATTTTCTTCCTTTGTCTGGATGAAAAATATTTTTGCAGCTTTTCAATCAGTCCGGTTCTGCTATCACCATTCGGATTCAAATAAAAAGATGCCCTGCCGAGATTATTATTCTTGAGATGCTCAATTCCTTTTTTCAATTCTTCAACAGATGAGATAAGAATATCGTTAACATTATTTCTTAGCGCAGCTTCAACGGCGGGACGAAGGTCATCGGAGGAATTGCCAGCGTTTGCAAGAAGTATTACCTTACCGTTTGCCCAACCTGTTAACTCGAGCAATGATTTGGTGCCCAGCGAAACTCCTTCGAGATTATCAACAAGATTTTGAATGAAAGAAATTTTATCGTTAAGACTATTTAAGATGCTATTCAATTCATGCTCTCTCGTTTTAAAGTCGTTCAACTCCTGTTCAAGCTTTTCCTTCTCCTCAACTTTTCGTGCGTAATTATCTTCCGCCTCATTTAGTTTTGATGAGACGTTTTCTTTTTCTTCTTTCAGGCTCTCAATAAATCCAACGGTTTTTGCCACATCGCTTGTCAAATTAAGAATACGGGAGTTAAGCTTGTTAATCTGGTTGTTTCGTTCTTCAACCGACCTGGTAATGTTTAGAAGTTCATTCTCCTTATCGCTTACCTGCTTTAAACCTGCGACAATAATTTCTGAATGCTTTTTAACTTCAGCCCTTTTTCCATCAAGCAGCTGAGTAGCATTTTCAATTTTTACCTTAAGGTCATCTTTGATTTCCCTGTTCTTATCAATTTCGTTGGTAATGACAGTCGTAGTGATAAGAGCCTGCTCAATAGTTTTCTTTGTTGACTCAAGCTGGTTATTAAATTCTGTAATTTCATTTTCGTATTTGGCGATGTTAGAGCTAACTGATTTCTGTCTCTCTTTTGAAACAGAGATATCGCTCTTTAGTAAATAAATATTTTCTGTAAGCTTGCTAACTTCAATCCGTTTTGCTCTCAGTTCACTTTCATTATTTCCGATCTTTCTTCTATTCCCGTCAAGTTTTTCCAAGAGAGAAGACATTTCGTCTTCGTACTGTTTCTTCCTCTTATTATTTTCTACTTTGCTGAGGATAATCTCTTCCGTTTTATCCAGGAACCATGCATATTCTCTCTCAGCAAGCTCAAGCTCGATTTCCTTCAGCCCGGAAGATAATTGGTTGTATCTGTCTGCTTTCTTCGCCTGTCTCTCGAGACTTGCTACATTTTTAGCAACTTCACTTACAATATCGTTTACTCTTGTCAAATCGCTCATCACTTCTTCAAGCTTTCGCAGGGCAAGTCTTCTTCTTAATTTGTACTTGTTTACACCTGCTGCTTCCTCAAACATTGTGCGGCGTTCTTCTGCTTTGCTGCTGAGAATTGTTTCCACCATTTTCAGCTCGATAACTGAATAGGCATTTGCACCAATTCCGGTATCCATAAAAAGATTTGTAATATCTTTCAGACGACAGATGTTCTTGTTAAGAAGATATTCGCTTTCACCAGAACGGAAAATTCTTCTGGTGATTGTAACGTCAGTATATTCAATTGGAAGAATGCCTTTGGTGTTTTCAATTGTTAAGGAGACCTCAGCCATACCCATCGGCTTGCGTGTGGAGGTTCCGTTAAAGATAACGTTCTCCATTTTATCACTTCGTAAAGTGCTTGTTCTCTGTTCACCAAGACACCATCTGATGGCATCTACAATATTGGTTTTACCGCAGCCATTCGGACCAACGATAGAAGTTACACCCTGATGAAAATTTATCGGAGTTTTTTGAGCGAAAGATTTAAAGCCAATTATTTCAAGTTTCGATAAATACAATCTTCTTCTCTACTATATATTAAAATGCTTGAATGCAAAAAGCAGATATTGAACAGTTGAATGCTTCAGTTCAAAATAAAATAAAACTGAACCAATCAACGCAAGAATAAATATGATACTGTAGAAATAAACTGTGCTCGGTTTTGAATCAAATAATACATGAATACCTTTTAAAAGACGGTAAATAACCCACAACTGAACAAAGAAAAGTCCCAGATAAATATATAGATTTATAGATCCAGCAAGCATCACTCTGTATAAAATAATTCCGACAGGAATAAGCAGGACAGCAGGAAGCAGTGCCCAGATAAATGTAAAGTAAATACTAATTATGTAGACTCTGGTTTTCACAAATAGTGAAGCAATTTTTATAATCAATGAGATTATTACAAAGAGAACTATATTAAAAGCTGTAAGCCACAACAATGACATTAATGGATTCCAGGCGAGGTAATTTGCTGTTTTCATAAGCAAAGGACTTGCAAAGGCAAGCAGAAAATGTTCATAAAGAAGACTGGTCTTTAAATGGAACAAAATGTTACTGATGATTAACGCAACTACGGCGGCAATGATCAATCCAAGTAAAGTAGTATGAGCAGCAGATATTATTCTTTGATCCCGGATATCCGAAAAAAAGTTATAAGGACGCAGCAGTGCTCTCGATGCATCATCACGAAACTTTCTGCCTGAATTTACCAGCACTCCCATGAAGATAGCTAGAAGCAAACCAAAAATTATAAAGACCATCGGTGAGTCATCTTTTTTACTGCCGATAGGGATTGTTACCTTCTCAAGATTATTAAGCTTTGAGTAAACAACTTTATAACTAATCCTGTTTTTACTTCTGGATTCATCCATTAAACCGATACGATATAAATTTCTGTCACTGCTGCTGCAAATGAAGGAAGAATAATCCCCGAAGTAATCATTGAAAGAGTTGATAAAAAATGCCGGTGCTTTGGTTTGAGAAACGTAATCGAAAAACTCTTCATAGTATTTTGCCTGTGCTTCAAATGAATACTCATTCAAATATCCATCTGTGCCACCGATGTAAACTGGATATGTAACAGATGAAAAAAAGATTTTTCCTATGCCAAAATTATTTTGCAATTCTTTGAATTTTTCATCCGAGCTTGATGCACTCTCCTTCATAAACTCAAGCCCATAAAGATCAAGATTCTCTATACTCTGAATATTACAACCTGAGAATGATGCATAAGTAAGCAGATTACTTTTTTCTTTTGTTGCTTTAGCAAGAATTGAAATTAATGAAATATGTTCTTCAAGCTCCGGAAGGTACGTTCCGCCGAACCCGATTGCAGCAAAGGAAGAATATTCTCCGTAAAATGAAATATAGTTGTATAGAAATTCGCTGCTTCTGCTGATGAAACTTTCATCTTCAGCAATTCCCTTCGGCACTCCGTTTATCGGCACTTCAAGAAAAGCAAACAATCCATACTTGTCACATAGACTAAGATAGAAGGGATGGATAGTGCTCTTGGCAAATCTCACCGAGTTAAACCCGGCTTCTTTAATTAAACTTATATCTTTTTCCATTTGCTCATAAGAAATCAATTTGCCATAGGTTTCACTACCCGGATAGTAAATTGCTCCCTTTAGAATGTAGTCCTTTCCGTTGAGCTTAATTGATTCTTCATCAGATTTCAATTCAAATAATGAAATTAACTTCTGTTTATTATCAATAAGTGAGTCCGATTTAAATATTTGCTGCTTGAGGATATATGAAGAGTGAGTTTCTGGTGACCATAAAACTGAGTCTGGCAAATTCAACTTCTGTGTAATAGAGATATCCTTATTTCTATCCAGAGTAAAATTATATCCTGGCAATTCTTTAATAATATTTCCATCGGCATCGGCTATAGAAATCAAAAGGAAGTAATCATTCAGGTTTTCTATGCCTGAATAGTTTAATATTGTCTTATTATTTTTTATGAGCGATTCAACCTGAAGCGAAATGTTTTTATAATCAGCAGAAAATGTTGCTGTTATCTTTTCTTTAGCAATATAAAAATCAGGTTTAAGGTGAATGTAAACATCACCAATTATTCCACCATAATTTTGTGGAAACAAGAATCTTTGCTTCTGAGGTATTGAATTTTTTGAATTAAGTTCATAAATCAATTTTACTGAGAGAACATTTTTTCTATCGCTTTGCAGTATATCCCTGGGAAGAGAAACTCTGAAAGGATACTCACCCCCACTATGACGGTGAATGATTGTGTTGTTGAGGGAAATATCTGCGGTGTAATTTATTGAGAAGAAAACTATTTCTAATGTGTTTTCGGTAATCTGTGCTTTTGAAAGCTCAAACTCCTTCTGAAAAACTAATTCATCTTCACCTTCAAATATTGAAGGTACACTTATCGTTACTTTTTGTGTTTTGTCATCATCGAAAGGCTGAACCGTCCATTTTCCATTTAGTGAAATTACTGAACGGGTTTGAGAAATATCAAAAAAGAGTGAGTCCGTCAGTCGGATTTTATAATCCGGGACTTCTCTGAAAATAACCTGGCTGAAAGAAAATTGTAAAGCAAAAAGAGAAAGAAATCCTGCTAATGCCAGAGATCTAATGGGAGAGGTTAACATCCGATAAGCGAATCCTTTGAAAATTTATTAAAAAACGCACAAATATACTACAGAATCGAGGGGAAATCAATCGGAAAGTTGTGGTAGTACAATATATTATTCTACTTTCTCAAAGCATTTCATTAAGCAGAAGCAATAATTCCAAGAAAAGAATCTGCCTTAAGACAAGCTCCGCCAACCAGTGCACCGTCAATATCTTTTTGTGAAAGAAGCTCACCAGCATTATCAGGTTTGACACTTCCTCCGTACTGAATGATTAAACCTTCAGCAACCGAAGTCGAATATTTTTTCGCCACTAATTCACGAATAAAGGAATGAACTTCCTGCGCTTGTTCCGGAGTTGCGGTCTTGCCAGTACCAATTGCCCAAACTGGTTCGTAAGCAATTATAACATTTTTCATCTGTTCGGAAGAGATTCCTTCCAATCCTTTTTCAATCTGCATAGAAACAACATTCATAGTCTGACCGTTTTCTCTTTGCTCGAGCAATTCACCAATACAAAAGATTGCTTTGAGTCCTTTTGCTAGTGCAGTTTTAATTTTTTTGTTTATCAATTCATCGGATTCATTAAAGATAACTCTTCTTTCTGAGTGACCGAGTATTACATATTCACAGCCAACAGATTTTAGCATTTCGGCAGAAATTTCCGCTGTATACGCACCGCTTTCTTCATAATACATATTCTGTGCACCAAGTTTTACTTGTGTGCCTTTTAATAAAGAACTTACTTCACTCAATGATGTGAATGGCGGACAAACAATTACCTCAGCTTTGCTGTCTTTTCCCAATCCATTTAAAATTTCAGAAACCAGCTTTTGCGACTGTCGTAAATCCATATTCATTTTCCAATTACCGGCTATGACTTTTTTTCTCATTGTTTCCTCTGTTTATGAAAATTGCCTGGACAAAGTTAAGAATTTTATAATGTCTTTGCATCTTACCGGAAATTAAATGAAGAAGATAATTTCAAGAAGAAACTCAAAACAGCAATAATAAAAGCCATAATTTTAAAGAATAATTTAACTTCCTTTTCAGTATTTTTAGCATCAATTAATTCAAATTATGAGTAGTATTAAAAAAGAGCTGGCTGTTATTGCCGTAAGCGGAGGAATGGATAGCTGTGTAACCGCTGCAATTGCAAATGAAAATTATGCGCTCGCTTTTGCGCATATTAATTATGGTCAGAGAACAGAAAAGAGAGAACTGAAAGCTTTTAATGATGTTGCAGATTTTTTTGAAGTAAAAGAAAGATTAGTTATTGATTATACCCATCTTTCAAATATTGGCGGTTCATCATTGACGGATAAAAATATTTCAGTCTCACAGGCTGACCTGAATAATAAATCAGTTCCAACTTCTTACGTGCCGTTCAGGAATGCAAACATTCTCTCAGCTTGTGTTAGCTGGGCTGAAGTGTTAAAAGCAAAAGCAGTTTTCATTGGTGCTGTGTATGAAGACTCATCAGGTTATCCTGACTGCAGACCGGAATTCTTTTCCGCGTTTGAAAGAATGATTGCTCTCGGTACAAAACCGGGAACAATGATTAAAATCGAAACTCCTGTTATTCATCTTTCAAAAGCAGAGATTATCAAAAAAGGAATTGAACTGAAAGCACCGCTCCATTTAACGTGGAGCTGTTATCAGAACGAAGATATTGCTTGCGGGATTTGTGATAGTTGTGCTCTTCGGCTCAGAGGATTTCAGATGGCGGGAGTCGAAGACCCGATTCAGTATGCTGTAAAGCCCAAGTATATTTAAATTATTAATAAATTGATTTAAGATTAAAAAAATCAAACAAAGGAACCATGAATAAAAAACAAAAACTGCTGGAAACTTTTAGTAACGAATTCCCTGAACGGGATTATACAATCATTCATACGGCTCCGGAATTCACTTCACTCTGCCCAAAAACAGGTCAGCCGGATTTTGCTACAATTACAGTAGAATATGTACCGGATAAGCTTTGCATTGAGCTCAAGTCACTAAAAATATATTATAATTCATACCGGAACGATGGCTTATTCTTCGAGAGTGCAACAAATAAAATTTTGGATGATCTTGTTGCAGTTTGTAAACCGCGATATATGCTGATAACAGCCGGATTCAATGTGAGAGGCGGTATTGCATCTGTGATTGAAGCCGAGTATTACAGTGATGAGTTTACTAATTAATCGTTTTAATGAATTTTCAGGAATTAAATTTTGAAATCCGAAATAAAACAAATATTCCAGGCAAGGCGCGATGAATTGTTCGCCGCCTATTCTAAACAAGCTGACGCACTGAGATTCAGCAAGGAATACAGTCTTCTGATTGAAGAATTTATCCGTGCAGTTGCTGGAAATGAAAAATATAATTTTGCCGTCGCATCTTCAGGTAGTTTTAGCCGAAGAGAGTTCTCCCCTTACTCAGACATCGATATTATAATTATTGCTGAATCTATTGATGAAAATGCGAAAGAAATCTCAGAGTTAGTTACAAGATTCTGGGATAATGGTCTGGAAATTTCACACACACTCAGGGATTTATCAGACATACAAAAATATATGCTGTCTGATCTTCACACATTTACTCAATTTTTTGAAACGCGTTATTTACTCGGTTCGAAAAAAGTTTATACCCTTTGGAATGAAGTTCTGATTAACACACTTAATGAGGACATCAAAGCGGATCTTTTAAAAAGATTGATAGGCGATACCGAGGAGCGATACAAAAAGTACGGCAACTCACCTAAAATGCTGGAACCAAACATTAAGTTTTCTGCCGGAGGACTGAGAGACCTGCAAACTGTTGAGTGGATGTACATCTTCTCAAGAAAAGAATTATTTGACAAGCAGCAGGAAGCCACGCAGATTGAAACATTTCTTTCCATTCTTAAAGCAAACAAAGTTTCTTCCGTTGATGAATGTAGCCGCGTGCTTAGCAGTTACAAACTTGTGCTTTCGGTGAGAAACCTTTTGCACCTTGAAGCGAAGCAGAAGAATGACAGGTTTGAATTCAGCGAGCAAATAAGGATTGCAAAAATTTTTGGATTTGAGGAAGATGCATTAATTGATTTTATGAGGATATACTTTAATGCAGCCGTCATTCTTAACCGATTCTCCAAATCAATGATAAAGAAATTTCATGATGATACTTTTGTGTCGTTACCAGCTTCCCTTTCTATCAAACTTGATGATGATTTTGAAATGAAGGGTCGAGTCATTTCGATGCGGAATAGTTCACCGCTGACTATGTCTGATATTCTGCGTGCATTTTATTACCGCGGACTTCATTCTGCTAGGTTTGATGAAGCTCTCCGTTCGCACATCGTTGATAAATTTGAAACCATCGACAGGCACCATATTCAGGAAAGTGAATCCTCTGTATTCTTCAGAGAAATTTTAAGACTCCCAAGTAACGTTGGTGGAACCCTTTATGTGATGAACGAGCTTGGCGCACTAAGTGCGTTTATGCCCGAATTCAAAGATCTTAACGGCTTCCTTCAGCATGGTGTGTATCATTCGTACACTGCAGATGAACACACACTCATCGCAATTCAGAATGTGGAAAAGCTTGCAAATGAAAATTCTCATCTTGGAAGAATTTTCAACAAGCTTAAAGACAAGGAAAAACTTTTTCTTGGATTGCTGCTTCACGATATTGCTAAACCAATTAATATCAGCGGACACGAAATAATTGGTGCCGAACTTGCCTCATCAATTATGTACCGGATGGGCTACAGCGAAGCCGAGATAAATACAGTTTCGTTTCTTGTTTATCATCACCTGATAATGGAACAGACTGCTTTCAGAAGAAATTTAAATGATCCTGAAACACTAAATAATTTTACTTCCAGGTTCAGCTCAATTGAAGAACTTGAACAGCTTTATCTGCTAACCTATGCTGATCTCTCTGCTGTTAATCCTGTTGTCTGGACAAGCTGGAAAAGCGAACTCCTTGCAGAGCTTTACCGGAAGACACGTGCAATGCTTGAGGAAAAAATTTCCGGCGAAGAACTTTTATATTCAACGACGTTCGCTGTTCCAAAAGAAATTAGCAAGTTTTCTCCCAACATATCCGAAGAAACTGTTCAGGATCATATTGAATCTATTGATGATATAGCGTACTCACATCATTTCGGGGCTGAGGAAATTGCACGACACATTGAAGAAATAAACAAAGGTTCTGTTGTATCTGTTTTATTTTCAGATCCGAACGGCTATACCGGCATTACAGTAATAACAAAAGATTTTCCTTCCCTGCTTTCAAAACTCTGCGGTGTGCTGGCAATAAATGATATCAATATTCACGATGCAAAAATTTTCACTCGCAAAGACGGGATTGTAATCGACACTTTCAACGTGACAGATTTCAGCTCTCATAAAAAGCTGGACAAGGAAAAATTTCCAAAAATTGAAGAAGATATGAACCTGGCCGTAAGAGGTTTGTTGCAATTAGGCACAGAGGTAGCTTTACTCAAATCAAAGTGGTGGAGAATTGAGAACAAGCTGTTTAAGAAAAAAGGAAATGTAAAAGTAGCTTTTGAAAATCACGAGAGATATACGATCATCGATGTTCATTCACCTGACAGGCTCGGATTTCTTTACCATGTCACAAGCAAAATGAATGAGCTTGGATTGAATATTTTCTTCGCAAAGATTTCTACACAGGGTGATGAGATAGTCGATGCTTTTTATGTGCTCGACAGGAATGGAAAGAAAATTTCTCCCAACGATTATGAGTTCGTTAAAAACGAAATAACCTCTGCAATCGATAAACTATTATAAGGATTATTTTGAACCACACAGATAAACAAAAACCAATTCATCAGGGCGAAGTCAAACGAAGCCCAATCGGTGTATTCGATTCGGGTATCGGAGGCTTGACTGTTGTTAAAAGACTTGCATCAACTCTACCGAATGAAAATATAATTTATTTTGGTGATACAGCACGTGTTCCTTATGGTTCAAAATCCAATTCGACTGTGATTGAGTACTCAATACAGAATACAAAGTTTCTTCTACTGAAAAATATTAAGGCTCTTGTAGTTGCCTGTAACACTGCATCGTCAATTGCAATTCCCGATCTTAAAAAGATCTTCGACATCCCAATCATCGGGATGATTGAACCGGGCTCAAAGATGGCTTTGAAGAAAAGTCAAACAAATAAAATTGGGGTCATCGGGACGAGAGCTACGGTTGGAAATCTTGCTTATTCAAAAGAAATTAAGAAGTTGAATGATTCAGCAAAAGTTATTGAAAAACCCTGTCCTCTTTTTGTTCCACTGGCAGAAGAAGGATGGATAAAACATCAGGCAACTTATGAAATTGCAGAAGAGTACTTAAAAGAATTGCGCGATGCTGGAATTGACACATTAGTTCTTGGCTGCACACACTATCCTATTTTATCTGAAGTAATCCAGAAAGTTATCGGCAGAAAGGTTACTTTGATTGATTCCGGAGTTGCTTCTTCGGAAGTAATAAAATCAGAATTGGAAAAACTTGATTTACTTTCCGATTCAAAGCAAACCGGAATACAGGAATATTATGTGAGCGATATTCCTGCAAAGTTCAAAGAAGTAGCCGAACTATTTCTCGGAAAAGAAATTGATCATGTTCACAAAGTTGATTTGGAAGTTCTGATTTCAGAGCGTTAAATAAACTAATTCCTAAATTTCCCTTATCTCACCCTCAAAAATTTTCTTCAGGATTTTTCTGTCATTCGTTTTACCAAGAGCAAGCATCAGCTTGATTCTTGCTTTTTGCCCGTTCAGGTAATCAGTGAAAATTACTCCGAGGTCGTGCAAATGTCTTCCTGCACCAGGATAACTGTAAATGTAATCCGTTTCTCCGGCAGGACATCTTGATACAAGCACAACAGGAATATTTTTCTTAATAACGTACTCAACTCCTTTAAATGCAGCAGGCGGAACATTGCCGACTCCCAATGCTTCAATCACCAAACCTTCTGCACCTGAATCAGCCGAATGTCTGAAAAACTTTTCATCCATTCCGGCATAAACTGTCAGCAGATCGACATTCGTATTAATTTTATTTGTATTTATTGTTTCGAGAAATCTTGGCAGGCGGTTGTATACTACTCTGCCCTTCTGCACAAATCCAAGCATTCCAAAATCAAGACTTTGAAAAGTTTCAAACTCATTGGAGAAGATTTTTGTTACTTCACTTGCAGCATTTACTTCACCGTGCATACAGACAAGCGTTCCCATTCCCCGCGAATTTTCATTCAGGCAAACGAGAATTGAATCAACTAAATTTTTTGGTCCATCCCAATTCGGTTCAGAACTATTCTTCATTGAACCTGTGAACACAATTGGAATATCAGCTTTGATAGTAAGATCAATCTGGTACGCAGTTTCTTCAAGTGTGTCGGTTCCGTGAGTTATCACTATGCCGTCATATTTTTTTTCAGCAAGTTTTTTCCTCAACTGCTTTGACAGTCCCATCATTATTTCGGGAGTGATGTGCGGTCCAGGATATTTCCCGAAATCATAAAAAGAA
This sequence comes from Ignavibacteriaceae bacterium, assembly GCA_014860115.1. Lineage (GTDB taxonomy): Bacteria > Bacteroidota > Ignavibacteria > Ignavibacteriales > Ignavibacteriaceae > IGN2. The sequence continues at coordinate 15,389 of JACZKK010000030.1, read as the reverse complement.
ATTTTTGCCAGATCTCCCGCTTCAGGAATTTTTTTCAGCAGTTCTTCTCCAGAATAACGGGGAACGGCACCGCCGGATTTTTTCTTATCGATAGTCATCGAGAAAGTTCCGCCAGTAAATACTATCAGAATATTTTTCTTTTCAGCCATAGAATTAATATTATTGTTTGAAAATTGCGGTCAAAATTAAGATTATTTTAAGTAAATGCCATTTCGGCATCGTCACAGTTATCACAATATACCCTGATTTAACTTGAAGGTGAAGTCCGCTTCAATTAACTTTAAAACAAAAAAATGAGGTTACTATGTTAATGGTAGAAGATGTTGATTTGACACCAAATCCGCATGCATTAAAATTTATATTGAATCAAAAGCTGCTTAACTATGAAACAAGGCAGTATGCTGATAAAGAGTCTGCGTTTGATGATCCTTTCGCTGCAGGGATATTTGCGCTCGATGGAGTGGTTTCCGTTTTTTATATGGACAAGTTTGTCACGATTGAAAAAGCACCCGATGCAAACTGGGGGCAAATACAACGACCATTTATTGATTTCCTGAAATCATTTGATCAGAATTTAATTCCAAAGGAAACTATTACAGAACCAACTGCTGAAGAAGAAAATGCCTTACTTAAAAAAATTAATCAGCTTCTGGATCAGAAAGTAAGGCCTGCACTTGCCGGAGATGGCGGTGGTCTGGAGGTTTTAGGAATTGATGGATTTACTGTTAAGATAAGATACCAGGGAGCTTGCGGTAGCTGTCCAAGTTCAATCTCAGGAACATTGATGGCAATTGAGGGATTATTAAAAAGAGATGTAAATCCTTCTATTCATGTTGTTGCCGCGTAAAATTATTTACCTGTAATTTAAGGGGAAGAAATCAAAGATGGTTTCTTCCCTTTTTTATTTGATCAGCCACTAATTCACAAATCAACGAGAGCGTTTTAGAAATACCAATGAAATTCGTGAATTCGTGGCTTTACAAGAGTATAAAGTAAAGCTTTCAATCAATAAAAAATTTCAGAATAAATGAGTGAAGAATTATATACCGCATTAAAAAAGTTCTTAGGAATAAATATAGAAGTAATTTGTTCAAGCATTGGAGTAAGAAATATTCATATCAACAAAAAACAAACTTCTGAAAAGAACCTATACTTAAATAATGTTTCTATTAATGATGATAAACTATTTAATGTCTTTACTCAACTTGAAGAATACTTCAACAGAACAAGAAAAGGATTTGATTTACCACTTGAATTACTCGGCACAGAGTTTCAGAAAAAAGTTTGGAATGAATTGATAAAAATTCCTTACGGAGAAACTATCAGTTACGGTGAGTTAGCAAACCGAATGGGTGATAAAAATCTAATGCGTGCTGTTGCTTCAGCAAATGGTGCTAATCCGATCCCAATAATAATTCCGTGTCATCGTGTTATTGGCGCCAATGGTAGTCTTACTGGTTACGGTGGTGGACTGGATGTTAAACAAAAACTGCTTGAGCTGGAGGGAAGTTGGTCTCTGGATTTGTTTACATAGTAAAGATCTCGGATACATTAATTAATATAGAATAAAAAAACGCGATAGATACTTAAAAGTCCATCGCGTTGACACTTTTAACCAGAAAAGTGCTTAATTACTTTACTTCTGAAAGTTTATTTAAATCCTCTAACTGAACGAACTTTTCATTGAATTTGTAATTTCCACCTGTAGTTTTCATCGATTTAATGAACTTTACAGTTATAAGATCGCTTTTTTTCTTCTTTTTTAACTTATCTGAAAATGATTGCTGTTTAGCCATATCAACTCCTTTAATTTGAGGCGCAAATATATCAAAACCAACCTCAAAAAAAAACAAATCGTCATTTTAGGTGGAAATTAATACCTTTGACTGAACCTTATTAATTAATGTATCATCCAATGAGTGCAAATTCAAACGATTTTTAAATGGTATGAAAGTTCGTTGTTTATTAGTTGTCAAATGTTTAGTTTTTCATCATAATTTTTAGATAAATAAATGTTATTATTAACAATCATAGTAATCCTTTCCTACTTAATCGGATCAGTTCCGAACAGTATAATTATTAGTAAAGCCGTGAGTGGTATCGACATCAGAAAGCATGGCAGCGGAAATGCCGGCGGAACAAATGTTATGCGAGTTTTGGGCTGGAAGTATGGCTTATTAGTTATTTTTCTTGATGCATTGAAAGGTGCTATTGCTGTTGTTATTATTTCAAGATTGTTTTATGGTCCTCTTCCCTTTGAAAACGTTTCTCCTTTTGATGATTTTACTTTAGTTCAGATAATTGCAGGAATGTCCGCAGTGATAGGACACATCTGGACAGTATTTGCAGAATTTAAAGGAGGAAAAGGAATTGCTACTGCTCTCGGAATGCTTTTAACATTAATCACAATCGATATGCTCATCGCTGTTGGAATTTTTGGATTGGTTGTATTAATCTCAAGATACGTTTCTTTAGGATCTATCATAGCTGCTATAAGTGTTCCCTCAACTTTATTTATTAGAGAAAATCTTTTCCATGTTGATATTCCCGGATACAGTACTCTCTTCCCATTTATAATTGGTGTTACTGCACTTGTTATTTTTACACATAGAAAAAATCTGGTGAGAATAATCAACGGGAATGAAAATAAAATCAGTTTCAGAAAGAAAAACAAAATCAGCTAATGAAAATCTCGGTTCTCGGCGCTGGCGGCTGGGGAACTACCCTTGCAATTCTACTTTACTATAACGGTCACAACGTAACTCTCTGGGAATACAAAAAAAGTTACGCCCGTCAATTACTAAAAAAACGAATTAACACCGATTACCTTCCCGGAATAAAAATCCCTGAAGAAATATTAATCACTTCAGACATTGAAGAAGCATCTGATGATAAAAATTTGATCGTACTATCTGTGCCTTCACAGTTTCTCAGAGATGTAGTTAAAAAAATAAATTACCGTATGATTGAAGATGCTATTTTGGTTAGTGTTTCAAAGGGAATTGAGAAGAATACACTGATGACTATGTCGCAAATGATCAAAGATGTTTTTCCTCATATTAATGAAAACCAAATTGGAGTTATCTCTGGTCCCAGCCATGCCGAAGAAGTCAGCAAGAGAGTACCAACCGCTGTTGTTGCAGCTTCTGTTGATATTGAAACTTCAAAAGCAATACAGGCTGCATTCATGACTTCGTACTTTAGAGTTTATGCATCAACAGATATTCTTGGTGTTGAGCTTGGCGGTGCGTTTAAAAATATAATTGCAATCGGTGCGGGAATAATTGATGGTGCTGGTTTTGGAGACAATACAAAAGCCGCAATAATGACACGAGGCGTTGCTGAAATATCCAGACTCGGCTTAGCAATGGGTGCCCGACCCGAAACCTTTGCAGGACTTTCAGGAATGGGAGATTTAATAGTTACCTGTATGAGCAGACACAGCCGCAATAGGTACGTTGGTGAAGAAATCGGGAGAGGTAAGAAACTAAAGCAAATCTTAAATTCAATGGAACAAGTAGCAGAAGGTGTTGAAACTACCCGTTCTGCGAAACAACTCGCCGCAAAAATTGAAATAGAAACGCCTATAACAAATGAAGTTTATAAAATACTTTTCGAAGATAAAGACCCCGTAAAAGCAACTACTGACCTTATGACTCGAGATATGAAGACTGAGTAATCATTCAATCTTTATTTTAAAATTCCCTGTCTGAATAATTCAAAAGATAAGAACCAATCAATCTCCTGACAATATTCATCTCCCCTTGAAGAAAAATCTTTTGCAATTCTGTCAATTTTCTTCTGATCATATAAGTCGTAATTTCTTACTTTCGATGATTGGATAGTATCATTGATAAACTCTTTGAGGGAGTTTAAAAGTTCAATAGGTTGCTTGCTTTGGTAACCTAAACCCAGACGATTCTTTATTCTGGAATGTAACCTTGCCCCTATTGATGAAGAGTTAAATGGATGAACAATATTTCCTTTTGCGAGCTGATATTTCGTAAGTTTAATTGAATTTTGTTTGATTAACTCCTTGAACAATTTTCCATTCTTTTTATCTACATCACTTAATCCGAATAATAGATACAGAATATTCTTCTGAACTAACGGCATAAAAGATATAAGGTACTGATCAACGCGAGCTTGTTCTGGTGCATAATAGTTCGCCAGTCTTGAACGGATTGAAAAAAGGTCAACCCAGCTTGCAGCACTAATTTGTTTTGCATCAGGCATTTCCTCAAATAAATTATCTAATTGTTCAATTACTCCCTTTTCCATTTCAACCATCGCATCTTCTAAAAAAATATCAGCACGGTTATATCTTAGAAAAGACGATACGGTCTTTGCATCTTTTTTCAAGAGTGCATTCCTTCCAATAAGCAACAATCTGTTGGCAAATGCTCTTCGCCAGATTTCACCAAAACCACCATCAATAATTATTCTGTTCCGATCAGCAAGTCTATCATAAAATCTCAGGTTTAATATTGAACTGACCGGATTAGTTACAACCGATTGAATGGAATAAGTTTTGACAAGTTCAATGAGTTTATCTATGGAGGGCAATTCATCATCTATAATTTCATTTTGTCGGTTCAGACTTATCAATAACCCAGAAGCAATTTTTGAATCGGGATGATTTGGATCGCCGAAAGTGTGACTATCCCATAAATCAGAACTTTTGTTAACCAGATAAGAAAGAAGCATTCTTGAATCCAATCCACCGGATAAACTAAGTGAGATTTTTTTGTCGCTGATTGATAGCAATTTATTCAAAGACAAGCTAAATGAACTTTGATCAGCTACAGAATTAAAATCAGGCTGCCAGAGATTTTGATTAATTGATAAAGAATTATTTTTTATTGTTGCACTAGCACAAACCAGTCTTTTTACATTTTTAATTATGCTCTTTCTTGAGATTTGGTTTTGCAACAGCCACCTCGAACCGAACTCCTTCAAATCAATTTCCGGCTTAATAAAATATTTTAGCCATTCGATCCTTGTTGTAAATCCAAATCCATTTGGAATTTGGACTAAATATATTTCTCTCAATCCAAGTTCATCAGTAAAAAATTTAAGTTCGTTATTATAATATTTTATGGCAACGAAATGTCCGTTTACTGGATTAAGATTTATTTGATTGGGAATTAAATGGATGTCCCATTCATTTTCACCAAAGACATTGTAACCATCGTTTTCAGATTTTAATCCTACTCCGGTCACAGCCCAGCAGGAATCCAATGAATTTGACTTGAAGAAGCAAGTTTGATTATTTCCCCCGGCGAACAGAATAAGATTTGAATCTTTGAAGGAATAAAGTGGATTTTCCGGAGCAGTAAAATTTTTTCTGTCAGTTATTCCAAAGTAACCGAAAATCCAGCTCATTTCGAAAAGCTAAAATTATTATTCCATTGGTAATAATTTAAAAAGTAGCTCTCAGGAATATCGAATAATGAATACTCAAAAAAGAATTTAAAAGTTTTTATTTCATCATTCATGATTAAATTTTCGATATTCATTATCCAAAAAAATGGCTCGGACAAATCAGAGTTCATAGTTATTCAGTAACTCTTCCGCCGGGCAGAGAGATACCCTTTATTTTTCTGAAGAGCGAAACTGCAAACGAATCAGTCATACCAGAAACAAAATCAATTATTCGTAATAGTCTGAGATAGAGATCATCGGGTATATCTTCGCCAATCCTTCCAGGAAGCAGCGCAAAAACTGATTTATTCTTTGATGAAATTTTCTTTTCGTATGCTTCGTTATAAGAATTAATAAAAGTATCCAGCAATCCACCAAGAACCTCGTAGCCTGCGACTTCTCTTTCAACCACACTTCGTGATTTATAAATCTTTGCAATCGAAATATCTTTTATCTTTTTCAAAGCATTGGCTCTTTTAATTTGGCTAATAAGCTCATTTTCAAACTTTCCTGTTAAAATATTTTTTTCTTCATCCATAAAAACTTTTGCGAGTTCGTAAACAAGCTCATTAATAGCTACCGCTCTTAAGTATCCAACTCTGTCTTTTTCATCTTTATCCCGGTAATCCTTCAAACTCTGTTTTGAAACTAATGGGCGTAATAGTTCTTCAGATTCTTTGAAAGAAATCAAACCAAGCCTGAACCCATCTTCAAGATCCATAACTCTGTAGCAAATATCATCTGCAGCTTCAACAAGAAATGCAAGTGGATGACGACACCACCAATAAGTTTTTTCACTCTTAACACAATCAAGCCCGGTAGCCTCAGCAACTTCATTAAATATTTCTTTCTCTGCCTGGAAGAAACCGTATTTTCTGTAAGCTTTGTTTTGTAATGATTTGTTTTGGCTATTGATGAATGATTCTCTGGGATATTTTGTTATCGCAGCCAGAGTTGAATAAGTCAAGTTCAATCCACCTTTAACCTTTGGGTTCTGAAGTTTAGTTATGATTCTAAACCCCTGAGCATTCCCTTCATACTTAATCAGGTCTGTCCACTTTTTTTCATCTCTGATTTTTGATTTGAATTTCTGTCCATTACCGCTGCGGAAATATTCTGCTATTGCATCTTCACCGGAATGACCGAAAGGAGGATTTCCAATGTCGTGAGCAAGACAGGCTGCTGCAACAATTTCTCCAAAATGAAATTTTGTAAACCGATTGTTAAGGAAAGGATTTCTTTTGATTACATTTTCGCCAACAAGATTTCCTAAGGATCTTCCAACACAGGAAACTTCAAGACTGTGAGTTAACCGTGTATGAACAAAATCACTCTCGGGTAATGGAAACACCTGAGTTTTGTCCTGCAGCCTCCTGAATGCAGGAGAAAAAACAATTCTATCAAAATCTTTCTGGAATTCGCTCCTTCCATCAGATAATTTTTGTCTTGCCGGGTTCTTCTCGCCAAGCCGTGAATCGGTTAAAAGCTTTTCCCATTCCAAATTTTATTTCCTTCCTGATTTTCTTTTCTAAAATTAAATATAATTTATCATAAATGACGGGCAACATCATTAAAGTTGGTCATTCCAGCAGTTTGCCTCATCGAAACAAAGCGTAGATGGGTCCGGAGTTATAAAACCAATCATATGCAAAAAATTCTGGACTCGTTACACTCGCCAGAATGACATCGAGGAAAAGTTAAGTAACTGATTCAGAAAAATTTTTTGAGTTTAGCAAAACGATAGATTATTTTTCTATTGATGAAATCTGTTTCAAAGAACTCAATTGATGATTCTGTTCAATATTTAAAGTCCGTCGGGCCTAAAAGGGCTGAATCATTTTCAAAAATCGGAATTCGAACCATTCGCGATTTACTTTTCTACTTTCCCTCGGGTCATCTGGATAGAACAACTGTATTATCTGCAGCAAAAGCTTACGGTTATATGATGAATGGATACGATGGTGAACTTACTGTAATCGGGAAAGTCTTTAAAAAAGAAAAGAAACGCTTTGGCAAGAAAGAAATTCTTAAAGTTCAGTTTAGGGATGAGACAGGATTTTTTGAATGTGTATGGTTTCGCGGAACAAAATATTTTCATTCTGTTTTTAATGAGGGAGACGTTTTCGCCATCTCATCAAAACCAGACAAATCAAAATACGGAGCATTGCAGTTTATACATCCCGATTTTGACAGAATAACTGAAGAAGAAGAGAAAAGTTTTCTTCACACAGGAAAGATCATTCCGTTTTACAGAATACCAAAGGAACTAAAATCAGGAAACATCGGTGATTTAAGTTTAAGAAGAATCATCAGCCTTGCTGTTGAGAATTACGTTGGCGAGGTTGAAGAAACTCTTCCGGATGAAATAATCAGGCAAAATAAATTAACTTCTCTTCAGGATGCCATCAGGAATTATCATTTTCCAGAATCGTCCGATAAATTAAGTTCAGCACAAAAACGATTCAAGTTTGAAGAGCTAATCTATCTTGAACTCCTAGTTGCACTGAGAAAACAAAACTACCAGAGCAAGCTCATTGGAAATAAGATGAGTATTAAGACAAATCTTGTTCAATCATTTTTAAAGACTCTTCCCTTTGAATTAACAAAAGCACAGTTAAAAGTTTTAGGTGAGATAAAAAATGATCTCCTCTCTGAAAAACCAATGAACCGGCTTTTACAAGGAGATGTTGGGAGTGGAAAGACAATCGTTTCGTTAATTGCAATGTTAATTGCAGTTGATAACGGATATCAGGCTGCGATAATGGCACCCACAGAAATTCTAGCTGACCAGCACATGAAAAATATTTCCGAGATGATGAAAAAACTTTATGAGTGCTTCCCTGAAAGAGAAATAAAAGTTTCTCTGCTTCTTGGAGGACAGAAGAAATTAGAACGAGATAAAAGGCTTCAGGAAATTGAATTACAGGAGGCCGATATTGTTGTGGGAACGCATGCACTGCTTGAAGAAAAAGTTATTTATAAAAATCTTGGATTAGTGGTAATTGATGAACAGCATCGCTTTGGGGTAAGGCAAAGAGCAAAACTTCAGAGTAAAGGAAAAACTCCTGAAGTTCTGGTAATGAGTGCTACACCAATTCCCCGAACTATATCCATGACTATTTACGGCGACCTGGACATCTCTGTAATTGACGAGATGCCGAAGAACAGGAAACCGATTAAAACGGTTCTGCGCGGGGAAAGCAGACTTCCGGAAATTTTTAAGTTCATTATTGATAAGAAAAAGGAAGGTTACCAGACATTTATCGTCTATCCATTAGTTGAAGAATCAGACAAGCTGGAACTGAAGGCTGCAGAAACTTTTTACGAAGAGTTGAGCAAGACACATCTTAAAAACCTGAAACTCGGACTGATTCACGGTAGGATGAGCTGGCAGGAAAAAGAAGAGAAGATGCTGCTCTTCCTGAATAAAAAATTTGATGTTCTGGTTTCGACAACAGTCATTGAAGTTGGTATCGACATCCCGGATGCAAATATTATTTTAATCAACGATGCACACCGGTTTGGTCTTTCACAACTTCATCAGCTAAGGGGAAGAGTTGGACGAAGTGATAAGCAAGCTTTCTGTGTCCTCGTGACGAAGGATGAAATTGTACAGTATAATATACAACTGCGTCTCGATCTCGAGTACCTTTCCAGTTCTATGTTGGACAAATTTAAATCTGCAATCAGACTTCAGACAATGGTTAAGACAAATAACGGATTTGAAATTGCGGAGACAGATCTTAAACTTCGTGGACCTGGAGATATATTCAGCACAAAGCAAAGCGGCTTCCCGGACTTGAAGTATGCAGATATTGTTCGCGATGTTGAGCTGATTAGTTTAACAAAGAACATCGCTTTCGACCTTATAAATAAAGACCCTTCTATTAGTTCGGAAAGCAATGTTGTAATTAGAAAAAATCTTATCAAACATTATTCTGACAACCTTCAGTACGCAAAGATCGCGTAGAAATATTTTCAATCCAAAAAATATTTTTCCTGTTTGAGTCAATTCATGTAAAAAATGTTTTCATACTTCGGGGAAATAAATTTTCAAAAACTCATGACCTGTTAGTAAAAAATTTTTCTCGCCACTGTCTCTCCATGAAAAATTCCATGAAAAAATATTTTTAAAAACTTTTTAAAACATGTTGACTTATATTTTATAAAGATTATATTTGGAACAAAAAAAAAATTAAAGGAGAAAATATTTTATCACCAAGGTTTAATGTACGCTTAGATGTTGCTGTAACATTCAACGTAAAACCAGAAAGTGAAACTTTCCTCGAAGACCTTCCCCCTGTTCAGAATTCTCCTCAACATGAATTTCAACCGGCAGTAGATACCTATGCGGAATGGGATACGTGGGAAACTGTAAACGCTGTTAAGGATGCCATAGGAGAAATTCACAACGTCACTTTGGTTGAAGCCAACAACGATGCTTATCAAAAACTTAAAGAATTAAAACCTGATATCGTTTTCAATTTTGCTGAAGGACTCAACGGAGTTAACCGCGAGTCGCACATTCCTGCAATACTTGAAATGCTTCAGCTACCATTTTCGGGATCTGATGCACTAACACTTGGTGTTTGTCTGGATAAATCAAGAGCAAAAGAAATTTTAACTTACCATAATATTCCTAACGCAAAATTCCTTGTTGCTAACCAGGTGGAAGATATATCAAATACTAATTTTGATTTCCCATTAATAGTAAAACCAATATCTGAAGGATCAAGCAAAGGAATTTTTTCCTCATCTTTTGTAAAAAATACCAAGGAACTTGAGGATGAGGTCAGCAGGATACTGCTTTCATATAATCAACCGGCATTGATTGAAGAGTTTCTTTCCGGAAGAGAATTCACCATAGCGGTAATCGGGAACGGGAATGAGGCGGAAGTTCTTCCAATTATCGAGATCCGCTACGAAGACTTTCCTCAAGATGTTGTTCCTCTTTATTCCTATGAAGCTAAATGGATTCTTGATACCAAAGAGAATAATTTTGATGTGTTTGAATGTCCTGCTAAGCTTGATTCAAAACTTGAAGAGAAGATAAAAGAAACTGTACTTAGAACTTATAATGTGTTAAGATGTAAGGACTGGAGCAGAATAGATATTCGTCTTGATAAAAACGGAGTTCCGAATATTATAGAGATAAATCCATTACCTGGAATTATGCCGGACCCGAATGAGAACTCCAGCTTTCCAAAAGCTGCGCGTGCAGCAGGAATGGATTACAACCAGATGATCCAGCGCGTTCTTTATTCAGCGGCAAAGAGGTATAGCCTCGTATGAAGGAGAACGCAAAGATATTGATCTGCTACAATTCACCGGTCAGCGTCTTTTCTGTATATAATGGTAAGCGGGATGACGAGTCTGCAAAAGCAAATGACCTGTCTGAAAATAATTTTATTAAAGAACTGGAAAAGGTTGAACAATCCTTATCAAAATATTTCACAGAAGTTAAATCGCTTGCTGTAGACAGAAATGTACAAAAGGTTATTAATAATATAAACGCATTTAATCCGGATGTTATTTACAACTTTGTTGAATCGGTCGAAGGAATTTCGTCTTACGAGTGGTGCATGGCTGGATTATTTGAATTACTCCGTTACGAAATTACCGGATGTTCGCCCATAACGCTGGGTAATTGTTTGAATAAGGCAAGAGCAAAAGCAATTCTAAAATCAAGAGGCATACGTACTCCTGAATACAGAACTTTGAAAAAGACTAAAAGATTTACCGAAAAGGAAATAAAATTACGTTACCCGATGATACTCAAGCTGATGAATGAAGATGCAAGCATCGGTATTTCTGAATTCTCGGTGGTAAAAAATTACTCGGAATTGAGAAAACAATTCAACTTTTTGGCAGAAACTTACAACCAGGATGTCATTCTGGAAGAATATATTATGGGAAGAGAGCTTAACGTAGCAATACTTGGCGGCAGGGCGCTTCCAATTTCGGAAATAAATTTTACAGGACTCCCGCAAGAGTTCCCAAACATCGTAACCTACGATGGCAAGTGGACAGAGGGAAGCGTCTATTATAATTATACGAAACCAGTATGCCCGGCTCCTCTTCCAGAAAGAATGAAAAAGAAAATACATAAAACAGCTCTGGCATCGTACGATGCATTGAACTGCAGAGACTATGCACGTGTTGATATCAGGTTGAGCAATGATGGTGTGCCTTATGTTATTGAAGTAAATCCTAATCCTGATATTTCATCTGATTCAGGATTTGCCCGAGCTGCAGCAGCAACAGGGATTAGCTACGATGATTTGCTTTACACAATTGCAAACTTTGCATTAATCAGAAAGAAGAAAAATGATTCGCAAGCTAAAGCCGGATGATCCTAAAATAATAGAAGGAATTTTAAGTACAACTCCGAATTTTAGTGATGAAGAGATTAAAGTTGCGATGGAACTTGTGAACATAGTAGCAATGAATCCACAGCAGACGGACTATAATTTATTTGTTTATGAAGAAAATGGCATTATTCTTGGTTATCATTGCACCGGTAAGAGACCGTTAACGGACGGTGTGTATGATCTTTATTGGATTGTAACCAATCCCGAACATGGCAAAAAAGGTATTGGAAAGAAACTTTTAGAGCATGCAGAAAATTTTGTTAATGAAATGAACGGCAGGTGGCTGCTGGCTGAGACATCTTCCAAAGATAGTTACTCTGCTACAAGAAATTTTTATATGCGTAATAATTACAGCATAATTTCTGAAATAAATGATTTTTATTCCAAAGGCGATGGAATGATCGTCTTTGGAAAATATTTCAATCACAAGAACAACTGAGGAACTATCATGGAACTTTGGCAGGAAATGGTAAGGGACAGTGTTCACACTGTAGACCATGTCGTGGAAAAATTCGGCATCGACCGCAAAACCGCGGAAGATCTCGATGAATTTTTCCAGGCACGAATCAATCCTTACTATTTAAGTCTGATTCGTTATCCCGGCGACCCAATTTGGCTTCAATGTGTTCCGGCAAAAGTAGAACTGGAAGATATTGATGCTGAAGAAGATCCTCTCCACGAGGATGAAATGAGTCCCGTTCCAAACATCACTCATCGCTATCCTGACCGTGCATTGTTTTTAGTTACCAGCCAGTGTGGTATCTATTGCCGTTTCTGCACAAGGAAAAGAAAAGTCGGTGACTACGAAAAGATATCAATGAAAGGTCTCGAAAGCGCATTCAAATATCTTGAAGAGCATACAGAGATCAGGGATGTTATTCTTTCCGGCGGCGATCCACTTATGCTCACCGATACAATGCTTGAGAAAATCCTCCAGCGTCTGCGCGAGATCAAGCATATTGAAATCATCAGACTCGGAACAAGAATGCCAGTTGTTCTTCCTCAAAGAATTACAACAAAGCTAGTTAATATGATAAAGAAGTATCACCCTATATACGTCAATACACATTTCAATCATCCGTGGGAGGTAACCCCTGAAAGTTCAAAAGCTTGCGAGATGCTTGCCGATGCAGGAGTTCCTGTCGGCAACCAGATGGTGATTATGAAAGGTGTTAATGACGACCCGACAGTAGTAAAAGAACTGATGCAGAAATTATTGAGGATCAGAGTTAGACCGTACTATATGTATATGGCAGATGAAACAAAAGGTGCAAACCACTTCCGTACTTCACTTGAAACCGGATTGAAGATTGCTGAAGCTTTACGAGGACATACAAGCGGTCTGGCAATTCCTCATTTTGTAATTGATGCACCGGGCGGCGGCGGTAAAATTCCAATTCTGCCGAATTATGTTCTTCATATGGATGAAGAGGAAATAATTTTACGCAACTTCCAGAATAAGGTATATAGGTATAAAAACTATTCAGACAAGAATAATCCCGAAGGTTTCGGAAGCAAGAGAAAGAAAACCAACGGTAAAAAGAAAGTTGAAAGAAAAAAGGTTGAGGTTCCTGTTTTAGAAGAAGCGTAAAAAAGTATTTTTGAACGTATGATTGTCAAATGCCATCCTTGTGATGGCATTTTTTATATAGAAAGCAGGAACTAATTCTTTCCTTTATTATTAAACTTATTAACTCTCACATCAATTCCCCACATAAGCTTGTTACGCAGAGTTTCGAAATAGGTGGTAAGGGATGTTTTAATAAGTTTTAAAGGTCGCTCACTCCTCTTAATTACTATTTCTAAAGGCGGTGGAAAGTTAAACACACGCTGACCATCGCAGCTAACCTGCACATCTTTGTGAGGAGAATTTGCTCTTAGTTTTATCACCTGATCACTCGCTAATACAATTGGTTTTACGGTCAAACTGTGCGGAGAAATTGGAGAGAGGGTTATTGCTTTTGTTGTCGGGGCAACAATTGGTCCGCCAGTAGAGAGTGAATAACCTGTCGAGCCCGTTGGAGTTGCAATGATCAAACCATCAGCAGAAAAAGTAGTAACATATTCATCATCAACCCAAACAGTAAGCTCAATCATTTTTGGCCAGCCGCCTTTTTCAATTACAAGATCGTTTACCGCTATCAGCTCACCGGTTTGATGACCAATGCAAATACCCGTGAGAACCATTCTTTCTTCGATAGTGTATTTCTTTTTCTTTAAAATATCAATAACACTATCTATCTGCGTAACATCTGTCTCAACAAGAAATCCAAGCTTGCCGAGATTTAATCCTAAAACAGGTTTGTCATAGGTGTGCGCTTTGTAGGCTGTCGCGAGCATTGTCCCATCACCGCCAATTGAAATAATCACGTCACTGTTCTTAAAAACCTCATTGTCCCCGGTAAGAAAAGATTTTCCGGATTTAAGCTTTAACTTTCCACCTGAATCAGTAATGGATTTCGTGAGAAGATAGTCTAAATTTTTCTTTTTAAGTTTAGATGTGAATGAAGAGACAACATCCAGAATATTCCCCTTGGTAGTATTTGCAATGATACCTATTACCATCTGGAGTTATGCTTTCTCTTCAGCTTTTTCTTTTTCACTGCCGGTTTTTTTCTTGTCTTTATCAACCTCATCGACATAGTTGAGCTTCAAATCTTTCAGAGTTTCAATTAAAAATTTTTCCTCATACTCGGAAAGATTTCCTTTTGTTTTTGCAAGAAGCATATCGAGTGTGTCAATGTAGATTTTGGCATGTTCCAGGTTACGTTCTATTCTTTCAGTAACCGGATTTTTTATTTTGCCCATGGACATCATAGCAATCTGCTGATTCTGTATGATGAGCTGCATAAATAGAATATTGTGATTAGCATCTGTCATGTTATTCCTCCCTGATTTATTTCAATCTTTAACCCGTTAGATAAGTCAATTAATAAAACTATCAAAAATAAATATTATCTAACCGTTTAAAATTACAATTTTTTATGAAAAGAAACTTTGCTCTGAACAGTATGCCCGCTTTCAAAAGACAAACTGATTCATATATTACTTAAGGTTGAAAACATAAAGGTTTTCTGTTTTATCAGAGACTATGTACATCTTCGTTCGGGCTTTATTGAGCGTAATACCTTCGGGCTGAGTAACTTTAACTTTGAACTTCTCAATTGGATTTCCTCGCAGGTTTGTTTTATTTATGCTCTGACTTTCATCGCTTAAAATCCAGAGGGTATTGTCAATAAAATCGAAATGAATCCCGGACACATCTTTAGAAAATTTAAGAGTGTCTCTCGTTAGTTCATTCAGATTTTCATCAAGCGTTATGAGAAGTCTTGGTTTCTTTTCATTCAATACATAGATTTTTTTTTTCTTCTGGATCGTAACTTATTCCTTCAAGACCATTGTTCAATTCTCCTTCGAGGTCAAGTTTGGCTCGTTTCAATTCTAACCCAGAAGTGTCAAGTATAACAACCTCTCTAGTTCTCTCTAAAACTACGGCTAGTGTGCTATCATCAATTACAGTAATTCCTTCGAGATCTTCACCATTAATCTTGAAACTAATAACTACTCTTCCCCAGCTATCAATTAGATATACTT